>JAZNVK010000292.1:0-3642 GCA_045592805.1 Faecousia sp. | reverse complement strand
ATTTAGTGTAAAACGGTAGTTTTTAAGGATGCGGATTGCCACGTCGCTACGCTCCTCGCAATGACATTGCGTATTTGATGCCTGATTCATAGCCTGAAAATCCTCCTAATACGGGAGCCTTTGGTTGCGACAAACTGTTCGACAAATTTCTGTTTGACTTACTGCGGACAGGATGTATTTTCCCTTGATGTACAATTTTAAGTACCTTTGTGCTTAATACGCGTGGTTTACATAATTTTATTATGGTAAATTTACAAAATGACCACAGCTGCATTGCCTGTCGATAATGCCACGGGCGGCATTATATTCGCCCCTACGGGTTCTGACGATGATGCATCTGAGATCGACAGTGCCACGGGCAGGATGTATCCTGCCCCTACGGGTTCTGACGATAATGCATTTGACATCTAAAGTGCCACGGGCGATTGATAATCGCCCCTACGATTTCTAAGGATGGTGCCCCTACGATTTCTAAGGATGGTGCCTCTGCGATTACATGCGCATCGGGCGAACACGTGGGTTCGCCCCTACGGGGTTGATCGGTGGTGCAGTGGGGTTGTGCCACGGGCAGGATGTATCCTGCCCCTACGGGTTCTGACGATAATGCGTTTGACATCGAGAGTGCCACGGGCGATTGATAATCGCCCCTACGCTCTCTAAGGATGGTGCTCCTGCGATTACATGCGCATCGGGCGAACACGTGGGTTCGCCCCTACGGATTCTGACGGAGCGCAGTGGGTCTCGGTACACCCGGTGATTGCGCCCTACGGTTTGTCATTCATCATTATTCATTCGGGCACCTCTAAAAACTCTCTTCCGGCGAAGTGCCCAATCTTTTGCCCCAACTTTTGCTTATAAAAATCTTGAAATACATTCAGTATTCCTGCGATTTTTAACACAAAATTTGAAACAAAATCTTTGGGCTCAAAATTTAGTTTTTAGAGGTGCCCATTCATCTTTCATCTCCGATGCGAGGTTTTTTATGGAGCAATTTTTATCTGTCAACCACAGGGAATACCGTGTTTTGCGCCTTTTGGGGCATGGGAAGGGCGGTTATTCCTACCTGGTGGAGCGGGAGGGGCAGCAGTTTGTCCTGAAGCAGATCCACCATGAGCCCTGTGACTACTACAGCTTCGGGGACAAGCTGGCCGCCGAGCTGGGCGACTACGAAAAGCTCTCCGCTGCAGGCATTTTGATCCCCAAGCTGCTGGATGTGGATCGGGAGCATGAGCGGGTCTTAAAGGAATATATCTGCGGCGATACGGTCATGGAGCTGTGCCAAAAGGGTCTGCTCACCCCCTCGCTCTTTGCCCAGGGGCAGCAGATGGCCCGTCTGGCCTATGCCGCCGGTCTGAACATCGACTACTACCCTACCAATTTCGTCCCCGATGCCGCGGGGCGCTTATACTACATCGACTACGAGTGCAACCCCTACATGGAGCAATGGAGCTTCGAGGTCTGGGGCAGCGCTTACTGGAAAAACCGTGAGGAGGTCATTCCATGAATATTCTTGTACTGAACGGCCCCAATCTGAACCTGCTGGGTCTGCGGGAGCCCACCATTTACGGGGCGCAGAGCTATGCCGATCTGGTGGAGTTCATTACCCAAAGCGCCGCCGAGCTGGGCTGCACCGTGGAGGTGCGCCAGAGCAACCACGAGGGCGTGCTGGTGGACTGGATTCAGGATGCCTACGGCAAGTTCGACGGCATTGTCATCAATCCTGCCGCCTACACCCATACCTCGGTGGCTATTTTGGATGCGCTGAAAGCGGTTGCGCTGCCTGCGGTAGAGGTGCATCTGTCCGACGTAAGCAAGCGGGAGGACTTCCGACAGATCTCCTATGCCCGTCTGGCCTGCCAAAGCACCTTCATGGGTCTGGGCTTCGAAGGCTACAAAAAAGCCCTGGAATTCCTCTGCGAAAAACGCACATAAACGGAAATTTATATTTGGTGAATGACGAATGGTGAATAGTGAATAGTTGAGGTATCGGCTCCGCCGATTTATTTAAAATCAATGCGCAAAGCGCATACCTTCATCATTCACCATTCACTATTCACCATTCACCACTCCAGCGCTAAATTTCCGTTTATGCGGTCATAGGCTGATCCCCCGGGCACGGACAATAACAGACGAGGCGCACTTTTGTACAAAAGTGCGCCTCGTTTTATGCCGTCTATTCGGTTTATTCCGTCTTGATGGACTTGGCGTATTCGGAGGGTGGGATGCCGAAATTCTCCTTGAACTGACGGGAAAAATGGTGGATATTGGAGTAGTTCAGGGCGGTGGCGATCTGGGAGAAATTCATTCTGCCCTCCCGAATCAGCCCCTTGCTCTCCTCCAACTTCACGCGGCGGATGTACTCGCCGGGAGAGATGTTCATCTGGCGGTGGAAGAGCGCGGTCATGTGGGAGGCGCTGACACCGGTCTCACGGGAAACGATCTCCACGGAAAGCTTGTCATAGACGTGCTCCGCAATGTACTGCAGAGCGCGGCTGACGATAATATTCTCATTATGCAGCGCCAAGGGAGTTTTCAGGCGCTTTTTTTTGCCTCCGATATCGCGTAACAGCGACAAAAGCAGCAGCTTCAGGTCGCAGCGGATGAAGTCGTTGCTGTAGGGGTCGTCCAGCTCCACCTCCCGCAGGATACGGGACAAAAGGGGACTCTCCGTGGAGGACAGGTCAAAGACTCTGCCGGAGAAATTCATGGGCAGCTGGCTGCTGAGGTCAAAGGTAATGGTGAGGAAACGGGCGGTGTCCTCCAGATCGGTGTACTGCATATGCCACTGGTTGGGCATGAAAAGCATCAGCTGTCCCTGCTTCAGCTCGAAGCCGTTGCCGTCCACCACGCAGTGCAGGTGTCCCCGATCCACGTAGGTCAGCTCGTACATGGAGTGATCCTCGCCCTTAAAGAAGAAGCCGCTCTCCACCTCCCGGTAAAAGAGGGTATAGAGCTCGCCCAGGTGGAAACGGTCGGTGATCTTCAGGTCGTCCACCCGATCTACCCGTTCCAGGCGCTCCAGCTTGGCCTCCGCGGGCATACTGAAACGGACAGAGCACTCCTGCTGGTAGGGTACGATGGCAAAAACCGTGTCCGGCTGGAGGATCAGAGGCTTATCCAGGTAGAAACAGAGGCGCTTATTCTTCTGGCGGATCACCAGCACCGTCATGCCCAGCTCAAAATCCAGATAAACGGGGCTCTTACAGCGGTAGTAAAACAGCTCTCCGGCGGAGAAATAGCGCACGCGCTCTACAAAGTCGTCCCCCTTAGGGAAACCGCGGTTGGGCAGGGAGTCCCGCAGCACCTTGCCAAAGGGCGCAAAGCTCTGCTTGTTCAGATTTTCGATCATGGAGGTTCTCTCCTTTCCGGAAGGAATGGGGGGGAGGGGAGGATGAGTGAATAACGAATAGTGAATAGTGAATAGTTAAGGTATCGGCTCCGCCGATGGAATTGAAATAAAGCCAAATAGATGTTTATCGGTCTGTTTGCTCACCCGAAAAACTGCGGCGCACCAAAGGCTTCTCCTTGAGGAGAAGCTGTCGCCGTAGGCGACTGATGAGGTGTGCAGTAGGAAAAAACGTATAAATATCAAGGGTTTCGGCGAATACGTGCTATCGCACACCACCTCATCCGTCAGCCCTT
>JAZNVK010000291.1:0-2092 GCA_045592805.1 Faecousia sp. | reverse complement strand
TGCCTGTCCCTCAGGGCTTCACCATCTCCACCGAAGCCTGCACTCAGTATTATGAAGATGGCCGCATGATCAATGCCGATATCCAGGCACAGATCATGGAGCATGTTTCCAAGCTGGAAGAGATCACCGGTAAGAAGTTCGGTGATAAGGAGAACCCCCTGCTGGTTTCCGTCCGTTCCGGCGCCCGCGCTTCCATGCCCGGTATGATGGATACCATCCTGAACCTGGGTCTGAACGAGGAAGTTGTGGAAGTTCTGGCCACCAAGTCCGGCAACCCCCGTTGGGCTTATGACTGCTACCGCCGTTTCATCCAGATGTATTCCGACGTGGTTATGGAAGTCGGCAAGAAGTACTTCGAAGTCCTCATCGACGAGATGAAGGAGCGTAAGGGCGTCGTACAGGATGTGGAGCTGACTGCTGATGACCTGAAGGAACTGGCCAACCAGTTCAAGGCTGAGTACCGCAACAAGATCGGCACCGACTTCCCCTCCGATCCTGTTGAGCAGCTGATGGGCGCTGTCAAGGCCGTGTTCCGTTCCTGGGACAACCCCCGTGCTAACATTTACCGCCGTGAGAACGATATCCCCTACTCCTGGGGCACTGCTGTTAACGTCCAGTCCATGGCCTTCGGCAACATGGGTGACGACTGCGGTACCGGCGTTGCTTTCACCCGTGACCCCGCCACCGGCGAAAAGAAGCTGATGGGCGAATTCCTGACCAATGCCCAGGGCGAAGACGTGGTTGCCGGTGTTCGTACTCCCATGCCCATCGCACAGATGGCTGAGAAGTTCCCCTCTGCCTATAAGCAGTTCGTAGAGGTTTGCTCCATTCTGGAAAACCACTACCACGATATGCAGGATATGGAGTTCACCGTAGAACACGGTCAGCTCTATATGCTCCAGACCCGTAACGGCAAGCGTACCGCACAGGCTGCTCTGCAGATCGCCGTTGATCTGGTTGCCGAAGGTCACAAGACCGAGGCTGAGGCCGTTCTGATGATCGACCCCCGTAACCTGGACACCCTGCTCCATCCCCAGTTCGACGCCAAGGCTCTGAAGGCCGCTACCCCCGCGGGCCGTGGTCTGCGTGCTTCTCCCGGAGCTGCCTGCGGTCAGGTCGTCTTCTCCGCTGAGGACGCCGAGGCTTGGAAGGAAGCCGGCAAGAAGGTCGTTCTGGTCCGTCTGGAAACCTCTCCCGAGGACATCACCGGCATGAAGGCCGCGCAGGGCATCCTGACCGTCCGCGGCGGTATGACCTCCCACGCAGCCGTTGTTGCCCGTGGTATGGGTAAGTGCTGTGTCTCCGGCTGTGGCGAGATTGCTATGGACGAAGAAAACAAGAAGTTCACTCTGGCCGGCAAGACCTACGTGGAAGGTGACTACATCTCCATCGACGGCTCCACCGGTAACATCTACGACGGCATCGTGCCCACTGTAGACGCTGAAATTTCCGGCAACTTCGGCACCATCATGGCTTGGGCTGATAAGTTCCGTGCCCTGAAGGTCCGCACCAATGCCGACACCCCCGCCGATGCCAAGAAGGCTAAGGAGCTGGGTGCTGAAGGCATCGGCCTGTGCCGTACCGAGCATATGTTCTTCGAGGAAGGCCGTATCGCTCCCTTCCGTGAGATGATCTGCTCCGACACCGTTGCAGCGCGCGAGGCAGCTCTGGCTAAGATCATGCCCATGCAGCAGGCTGACTTTGAGGGCCTGTACGAGGCTATGGAAGGCCAGCCCGTGTGCATCCGTTTCCTGGATCCCCCGCTGCACGAGTTCGTACCCACCGAGGAGGCCGACATTCAGAAACTCGCAGACGATATGGGCAAGACCGTCGCCGACATCAAGGCCGTCATCGCCTCCCTCCACGAGTTCAACCCCATGATGGGTCACCGCGGCTGCCGTCTGGCCGTCACCTATCCCGAGATCGCCGAGATGCAGACCCGCGCGGTCATCGAGGCGGCGCTCAACGTCCGTCGCGAGACCGGAATGGACATCATCCCTGAGATCATGATCCCCTTGGTGGGCGAGATCAAGGAGCTGGCATTCGTGAAGAAGACCGTGGTCGAGACTGCCGCCAAGGTCATGGAGGAGCG
>JAZNVK010000290.1:0-6000 GCA_045592805.1 Faecousia sp. | reverse complement strand
ATGCCGATCTCGCTCATGCCGTAGCCGTTGTGCAGAGGGTAGCCGATGCCGTTCATCAGCTGCAGCGCCGAGGGGCGGATATAGCTGCCGCCGGAAATGCAGAACTGCACGCTCCTGCCGAAGAGGCGGTCCGTGACCTGGCTCATCATGCGACGGGAGAGTCTTGCGCCCAGGTAGGGGGCGATATTCTGCAGCTTGGTGCAGAGCTTCATGCCCCGGTAGAACTTTTTCTCCTGCTTTTCGCCCTCTTCCTTCAGGGTCTTCAGCAGCTGCTTCTCCACGGTGTGCCACAGCATAGGCACGGCGAAAATATGGGTGACCTCGTGCTTGCGGCAGGTTTTCAGAATGGTATCCGGAGAATAATCCCGCAGGAAAACCAGCGTTCTTCCGAAGAAAGTGAACCAGAAATACACGGCGATCAGGCCGAAAACATGGTAAAAGGGAAGAAATGCCAGATTTTTGATATGGCCGTGGTAGTGGATGGCCATGCGCTTGGAATTTTTGAGAATGCCCTTGACATTCAGCAGCTGCTTCGTGATCTCCCTGCCGGTGTAGAAGCAGATGGTCTCCTTCAGAGAGGTGGCGGAGGTGGAGAAGGCGATCTCGTTTTCAAAAGCGCCGCCGAAGGGCTCTGCCCCCTTCAGGGAGGAATAGAGCAGGGTCTCGCCCTGTAATTTGGACTTCTGCAGCGCCAGAATGTACTTGATATTCAGGGTCTTCAGGATGCTGTCCGAGAGGGTCTTGGTGTGGCGGCAGTTGACCAGGTAGGGCTTGTTGCCGCTGCGTAAGATGGCCCAGAAGCCCACGATCCACTCAATGCAGTTCTCCATCTCCAGGGCAACGTACTGCCCCGTGGCGCCGATGCGGCTATAAAGAGCGGCAGAGACCTCCTCGATCATGGCCTTGGTCTGATTATAGGTATAGCTGTAGGTACGGAAGCCGTCGTTGCCCTCGGCAATGATCCGCTCCCCGTGGGAGAAGATCCATTCGTAGATCTCCCCGAAGGTACCCTTGGACTGCTCCATCATGGCACAGCCCTGACGGATCAGCTGTTTAATCTCACGTTTCATAGAAAACTAAACCTGATTTCTTTCGTAATTATGCCATCAAAAGGACGATGAGCGCCAGGATCAGATCCACCAGATTGATGGCGGAGAGCACCAGACCCACAATGCCCAGGCGCTTACCGGCGGCGGTGGAGGGGTTACCCTTTTTGGCGGCGGAACGGGACAGCAGCACACCCGTCAGGCTGAGCGCGATGCCCTCAAACACGCCCAAAAACAGCAGTACGCTGTGCTCTTCAAAGGCAACCAGGAAGGAGCTGACATCCATGAAGCTGCCCCAGAGGAGGAGCATGGCGGTCATCATGATGATGCTGCTTATCATGCCCAGAATGCCCAGAATTCGACCCAGAATGGTCAGACCACGGGCAGGTGCCTCCGGCTTCTTGATGTGGAGATAGCCCAGATCCTCCTGCTGGGTGTAGAAGGGAGCGCGGTAGCCACCGGGATTGCCATAGGGCGGTCGGGGATTGGAGTAGGGAGGCTGGGTGTAGTAGGGATTCTGCTGCACCGGAGGCTGCTCCCGGACGGGCGCAGGATTTTCCTCCGCAGGTTGTGCCGGAGCGGTGATGTCCTCGGTCACAGGAGGCTGCTGATAAATGGGCTGCGCCGCCTCTGTGGGGAACATAGGCTCTTCCACGGGAGGAACGGTGGGCTGCTCATAGACGGGCTGCGCCTGGACAACAGGGCGCTGCTCCATAAAGCTCTGCTCCTGAGGCAGAGGCTGTGCCTCCACCGTGGGGCGCTGCGCCATGAAGTCCTGGGGTGCAGGCTGAGGTGCAGGCTGAGGTGCAGGCTGAGGCGCAGGCTGAGAGGCGGGCTGCTCATAGCCTGCCATGATTTCTTTCAGATTCGTACCGCAATAGGGACAGAACACGATCCCCTCGGGGATTTTCTTGCCGCAACGTACGCAAAATGCCATACAAAGTGCTCCTTTCTATCTGCCGGACATAAAATTTCAATCTATTTTATCATATTAACGCACTATTTGCAAGAGAAAACAGGTGATTTGCGCCTGGAGGCGCATGATTTGCCGTTATCATTACTTATAGCCTGTTCCTCGTCTTCTTCTGTTCGCTATTGCCGAATTCTTGTTCGATAAATTTCATTACATTGCATTTGCTCCGCTTTCGCCGGAAAGATCTAAAAAAAGAACATCCTCGCTCCTTGCAGGAGTGGGGTTTTTATTGTATAATGTGACTATAGTGCAAAAATAGCAGTGTTTTTCCATTTCGTTTTGTGTTATCTGCACAAAGAGGAAGTGAGGTTTCTCCTATGGCAACATTTATGCTCAATGGGCATGAGGTCACTGTGACCAAGAAAATGAAGCTCCTGCGATATCTCCGTGATGTGATGCACCTGACCTCTGCCAAGGACGGCTGCAGCGAAGGCGCTTGCGGCGCCTGTACCGTGCTGATCAACGGCCAGCCCTGTCGTGCCTGTATTCCCGACACCGACCGCCTGGACGGCAAAAGCGTCCTGACCGTGGAGGGTCTGTCGGATTTTGAAAAAACAGCCTATACCTTTGCCTTTGGCGAGGCCGGTGCTGTGCAGTGTGGCTTCTGTATCCCCGGCATGGTGCTCTGCGCCAAGAGTCTGCTGGACAAATGTCCCGACCCCACCGACGATCAGATCCGCTTTGCCATCCGCAATAACTACTGCCGCTGTACCGGCTATGTGAAGATCATCGATGCCATCCGTCTGGCCGGCAAGATCCTTCGGGAGAAAACCATCCCCCTGCCCAGCGTGACGGATTGGAAGATCGGCTCCCGTGTCCACCGTCTGGACGTGGAGGAGAAGGTGCTGGGCTACGGCAAGTACCCCGACGATTTCTATGTGGAGGGCATGGTCTACGGCGGCGCTGTGCGCAGCAAGTATGCCCGTGCCCGTGTGAAGGCCATTGATCCGTCTCCCGCCCTGAAGCTGCCCGGTGTTATCGCCGTGCTGACGGCGGAGGACATCCCCGGGCAGAACAAGATCGGCCATATGAAGCACGACCAGTACACCCTGATCCCCATTGGCGGTCTGACCCATTATCTGGGCGATGCCATTGCCCTGGTGGTGGCGGAAAATCAGGAGGTTTTGGAGAAGGCCAAGAAGCTGGTGAAGGTTACCTATGAGGTACTGCCGGTGGTAAACTCCATTCAGGAGGCGGCTGCCGCCGATGCCCCCAGGGTCTTCGACGAGGAAGAGAATAATATTCAGTCCCATAAGTATGTATCCCGTGGCAATGCGGCGGAGGCCATTAAGAACAGTAAATACGTGATCTCCGAGCACTTCGAGACCCCCTGGACGGAGCACGCCTTCTTAGAGCCCGAGTGTGCCGTGGCCTACAAGGATGCCGATGGAGATGTTTTCATCATCTCCTCCGACCAGAGCTCCCACACCACCCTCCACGAGTGTTCCCTGCTCCTGGGAACCAACAAGGTCAAGGTGCAGAACGCCCTGGTGGGCGGCGGCTTCGGCGGCAAGGAGGATATGTCCGTCCAGCACCATGCCGCCCTCATCACCTACTGCACCGGCCGTCCCGTCAAGGTAAAATTGTCCCGTAAAGAGTCCCTTCTGGTGCATCCCAAGCGCCACCATTTCGAGATGGACTTCACCATGGGCTGCGACGAGAACGGCATCATCCAGGGTGTCAAGGCGAAAGTGGCCTCGGATACCGGTGCCTTCGCCTCCCTGGGCGGCCCCGTGCTGGAGCGTGCCTGCACCCATGCCGCAGGTCCCTATGCCTACGAGAATTTCGAGATCGAAGGCACGGCCTACTATACCAACAATCCCCCCGCCGGTGCTTTCCGTGGCTTCGGCGTGACCCAGACCTGCTTCGCCACAGAAACCCTACTGAACATGATGGCAGACCTGGTGGGCATTACCCCCTGGGAGATCCGCTACCGCAACGCCATCCGCCCCGGCGGTGTGCTGCCCAACGGCCAGATCGTGGACAATTCCACCGGCCTGGTGGAGACCTTAGAGGCCGTCAAGGAGGAATACGATGCCGCCCTGGCCGCCGGTAAGCCCGTGGGCATCGCCTGCGCCATGAAAAATGCCGGTGTGGGCGTGGGCATTCCCGACTGGGGACGTTGCAAGCTGATCATCGAGGAGGACTGCAAGGTACATATTTATACCGGTGCCAGCTGCATCGGCCAGGGTCTTGGCACGGTGCTGGTGCAGATGATCGTGTCCAACACCACCTTGACCCGTGATGACATCGTTTACGAGCGCTCCAATACCTGGATCGCTCCGGACTCCGGCGATACCTCCGGCTCCCGTCAGACCATGGTCACCGGCGAAGCCTGTCGCCGTGCCTGCCTGAAGCTCCACGAGGCCATGGCCGGCAATACCCTGAAGGACATGGTGGGTCAGGAGTTCTACGGAGAATATCTGGCGAAAACTGACCCTCTGGGTGCCAACGTGCCAAACCCCGTAAGCCACGTGGCCTACGGCTACGCCACCCAGATGTGCATTCTGAACCAGCGCACCGGTCTCATTGACACCATCGTGGCCGCCCACGACGTGGGCAAGGCCATCAACCCCCTGTCCTGCGAGGGGCAGATCGAGGGCGGTGTGGTCATGTCCATGGGCTACGCCCTCACGGAGCAGTACCCCATCGACCGCAACTGCAAGCCCATTGAAAAATACGGCGAACTGGGTCTCTTCCGTGCTCATCAGATCCCTCCCAGGATCAAGGCCATTGTCATCGACAAGCCCGGCCTGAATGTGGCCTGCGGCGCCATCGGCATTGGTGAGATCACCTCCATTCCCACCGCTCCCGCCATTGCGGATGCCTATTTCCGCCTGGACGGCGAGCGCCGCTGCAGTCTGCCCCTGGCAGGCACGCCCTACGCCCACAAATAATCGGAAAGGAGTCGGAACCCATGATCGTCAAGAAAAAATTCCCGTCCAAGGTGGCCTGTGTCCACTGTAACGGCGGCTGCCGTGCCAAGCAGAGCCCCGAGGGCTATGACCTGTGCCACTACGGCTGCACCGGCTGCGGCACATGCATCGATACCTGCCGTTTCGGCGCCATTTCCCTGAACTCCTACGGCGTGGCAGAGGTGGACGAGAGCAAGTGCATCGGCTGCGGTGCCTGCTACCTGTCCTGCCCCCAGCGTGTCATCCACCTGCGCCTGGAGGAGAACCCCATTGTGGTGCTCTGCTCCAACAAGGATGCCCGTTGCCGGGATGTCTGCGAGGTCAGCTGTATCGGCTGCGGCATGTGCGAGAGAGCCTGCCCCGCCGGTGCCATCAAGGTCTCGGAGAACCGTGCCTTTATCTTCTCGGATAAGTGCCTGTCCTGCGGTGCCTGCCTTATGGTCTGCCCCCGAAACGTGATCCACGACAAACGGGGCATCCTGAACCACAGGATCTAAAAAGTCGAAAGAAAGAGCTGCCGAAAGGCAGCTCTTTTTAGATGAAAGATGAAAATTGAAAGAAGAAAATTGAAAGAAGAAAGAGCAGCAGCTGCGCCCATGGGAATTGAAATAAAGTCAAATAGACGTTTATGGTTGAGCTAATGGCTAATAACTAAGAACGAATAGCTGAGGTATCGGCTCCGCCGATGAGATTTGAAATAAAGTCAAATAGATGTTTATCGAACTGTTGCAGTTCCGTACGATACCGTAGGGGCGCACCCACGTGTGCGCCCGCTGCACCGCCGTCAAATAGCTGTTTATCGGCCTGTCGTCTGCTGTATCAAGTCTGTCATTGCGAACCGGTTCGCACACCGGTGTGGCAATCCGTTCTCCTTTGGCACCACCGTCAAATAGATGCTTATCGAACTATTTTCCGCACTTTGATAGACTCCGTAGGGCGCGACCACTGGCGCGCCGAGACCCGCCGCACCATCGTTAGAAGCCGTAGGGGCGATTATCAATTGCCCGAGGCACTACCGAAATAGTACCATTCATCGTAACTATGGTACAAATCTACCACTTTGCTC
>JAZNVK010000289.1:0-4054 GCA_045592805.1 Faecousia sp. | reverse complement strand
CTCGGGAGCGGCCGGGCAAGCCTATGCTCCCTCTGCGGTGTTGCTCCGGATAGAGTTTACAGCATCGCCAATGTTTCCATGGGATGGGTGAGCTCTTACCTCGCCTTTCCACCCTTACCCCTCAAAAGAGAGGCGGTATATCTCTGTTGCACTTTTCCGCAAGTCGCCTTGGGCGGGCGTTACCCGTTATCCTTGCCCTGTGGAGCCCGGACTTTCCTCATAGTGACACCGTTGGGTGTCACCACGCGGCTGTCCGTCCCGGTCGCTGCTCTATTGTACTTTATTTTTCCGATCTTGTCAAATACATTGCAAAATTTCTTTTTATGGGCTATAATAGAGAAAATGTGCATTTCTGAAAAATCAGCAGGAAAGAGGCGGAACTTTGGAACTGAAGGAGTATTTTCAGCGTCTGAAAGATAAGAAGGTTCTGGTGTTGGGTCTTGGCGTAAGCAACCAGCCCCTGGTGGAGCTGCTGCTGGACTACGGCATCGACGTGACGGGCTGCGACCGCACGCCCTATGAGAAACTGGAGCAGCCGGTACTGGATCTGGAGCGCAGAGGCTTAAAGCTCCATCTGGGCGAGGACTATCTGGACGGTATCTCCGGTGATGTGGCATTCCGCACCCCCGGTCTGCATCCCTTAAAGCCCCAGCTGGAGGCGCTGCGGAAGGCCGGCACGAAGATCACCAGCGAGATGGAGGCGTTCTTTGAGGTCTGCCCCTGTAAGATCATTGCGGTAACGGGCTCTGACGGTAAGACCACCACTACCACCCTGATTTCTGAGATCCTGCGCCATGCCGGTCATAAGGTCTGGCTGGGCGGCAATATCGGTACGCCCCTTCTCAACCGTGCCGACGAGATGCAGCCGGAGGATCGGGTGGTTCTGGAGCTCAGCTCCTTCCAGCTGATGGATCTGGGCTACAGCAGCCACATTGCCCTGGTTACGAATTTAGCACCCAATCATCTGGATGTCCATAAGGATATGCAGGAGTATATCGATGCCAAGAAGAATATCTTCCTCCGTCAGGAGGAAGAGGATGTCCTGATCCTGAATCGGGACAATGCCATCACTGCCGCCTTTGCTTCGGAGGGGAAGGGGAGTATCCGCTGGTTCTCCCGTCTGGAGGAGCTGTCTGAAGGTGTCTGCCTGAAGGGTGATACCATTTACGATGACGGTATTCCTGTTATGACACGGCAGGACATTCTCCTGCCCGGTATTCACAATGTCGAGAACTATATGGCGGCCATTGCGGCGGTGAAGGGTCTGGCGACCCATGAAGATATCCGCTATGTGGCGCAGCATTTTGGCGGTGTGGAGCACCGCATTGAGCTGGTACGCATCAAGGACGGCGTGTCCTTCTATAATGACTCCATCGCCTCCTCTCCCAGCCGTACCATGGCAGGTCTGCGCAGCTTTGATAAAAAGCTGATCCTCATTGCCGGCGGCTATGATAAGCATGTACCCTTCGACGAACTGGGCGAGGAGATCGCCCAACGGGTGAAGCTGCTGATCTGCACCGGCGATACAGGGCCTAAGATCAAGGCCGCGGTGTTAAACGCCCCCTCTTATGCAGACGGCTGCCCCTGTATTCTGGACGTAGAGGACTTCTATGAGGCAGTTCGTACTGCTGCAAGAGAGGCAGAATGCGGCGATGCCGTTATCCTCTCCCCTGCAGGCCCTGCCTTTGACCGCTTTAAGAATTTCATGGTTCGCGGAGCGGAGTTTAAGAAAACCGTACAGGAGCTGTAAGCTATGAAAAAACAATGCACCGCCGTTATTGTGGCGGCAGGCACCGCCCAGCGGATGCAGGGCATTGACAAGATGCTCACGCCTTTGGCTGGTGTGCCGGTGCTGCTGCGCTCCGTCCGTGCTCTGGCGCAAAGCGACAGGATCGACCGTATTTATATTGTCACCCGACCGGATTTGATTTCTGTTGTCACAGAGCTGTGCAGCGGTGAAGCAAAGTTTTGTAAGGCGGTCTGCGGCGGCAGCAGCCGCGCGGAGTCTGTTCTTCGCGGTCTGGAGGCAGTGGGGGAGACGGAGCTGATCGCCATTCATGACGGAGCCAGACCCCTTGCCACGGTGGCGCTGATCGATGCCGCAATCGAGGCGGCGCAGTGCTATGGCGCAGCCGCTCCGGCAGTTCCCGTCCACGATACCATCAAGCGGGTCAAAGACGGCTTCGTGGAGGATACCCCCGACCGCAGTACCCTCTATGCGGTACAGACGCCACAGGTCTTCTCCAGGGAGCTGATCCTCAAGGCGCTACATACCGCTATGGAGCAGGGGATTTCGCTGACCGACGACTGCTCCGCGGTCGAGGCCATGGGAGAGCGGGTCTTCCTCAGTAACGGCAGCACGGAGAATCTGAAAATCACAGTGCCTTCGGATCTGATCCTTGCGGAGGCCATCATAAAGGAGAGAGAGGGCTTATGAGGATCGGACATGGCTATGATGTGCATCGCCTGGTGGAAGCGCGCAAGCTGATCCTGGGTGGGGTAGAGATCCCTTACGAACTGGGACTCCTGGGGCACTCCGATGCGGATGTGCTGCTCCATTCGGTGATTGATGCCCTTCTGGGTGCGGCGGCACTGGGGGATATTGGGAAACTCTTCCCCGACAGCGATCCCAAATACAAGGATATTTCCAGCATGCTCCTTTTGGAGCGTGCCATGGAGCGGATCCGGCAGAAGGGCTTCCGTGTGGGCAATGTGGATGTGACCGTCATCGCCCAGCGTCCCAAGCTGCTGCACTACATTCCCCGGATGCGGGAAAATCTGGCGCAGGCTCTGGAGCTTTCTGTGGATCGCGTCAACGTGAAGGCGACCACCGAAGAGGGACTTGGCTTTACCGGCAGCGGCGAGGGTATTTCCTGCCACGCTGTCTGCCTTCTGGAAGAATAGAGAGGAGAACGATCATGTTTATTAAAGCAAAAGAGACTTTCCTGTCCAAGGATATGCAGCCCACCTGGGAGTTTCTGGTCAAGCGGGAGCGCACACTTCGCCGCAATAAGCTGCTGTGCCGCATCATTCAGCCGGTGGGCGGCCTGATTTTCCTGTTTAACCTGCTGATTGCCACCTGTAATGCGGTGCTTTACTTCCTGGGTGACAGCTTTTCCGAATTTTTCGCAGCCGTTCCCGTGCTGCCCGCTCTGGTGGAGAGCTTCCCCAGAGGCAGTCAGGGTGCGGTGCTGGGCGTGTTTATCTGGTTTGCCTACCTGATCCCTCTGGCGATCAGCGGTATGATTTTCGGTGGCCTGCTGTTGTGGGACTACTTTAAGTACAAGGATGTAAAAACGCCGCTCCAGGGTACTGAGGCTGAGTGTGCCAAAGCCCTGGTGCATAAGGCAGAGACGGTCTATGACCTCCGCAAGAAGATCCCCACCTGGTCTGTTTATCTGGAGACGGGCATTATCACCGCTCTTACTGCTATTCCGCTGGTGATCGGTCTGATCCGTGTGGCATCTGCGGGTACCGGCGGTATGCTGCAGGTTGCTCTGTACTGTCTGGCATTGATCGTGGTGCTGTTTGTGTTCTTCTGGGTTTATGCGCTGCTGTTCAAGATCTTCTCTCTGCTCAACAGCCTCTATTATCTCTCCGGCGATGAGTGGGATTATTACCAGCTCTATCAGCGTCTGGATGCCTTCTGGGAGAGCGTGGATGAGGAAGAATTTGCCCGCCGTGAGGAAAAGGCGCGCCGTCAGCGTGAGGAGAAAAACCGCCGTCGTCGCAGAAAGCCTGCGGAGGAGAACAAATAAAACTATACAAATACAACCGCCCCTTGTCTGCAAGATTTAGGCAAAGGGCGGTTTGCTTTTTGCGAAGAAATGTGATATAATTTATTCTGCTTTTATGCTTGCTGACAGAAACTGCCATGATTTACCATGGGTTCACAGTTTCTTCACAAAGTGCTGATATGATTTCAAATGGGCTCCTCTAAAAACTAAATTTCGAGCGGATGCCCAAAAATTTTGGCTCAAATTTTGTGTTAAAAATCGCAGGAATACTGGATGTATTTCAAGATTTTTATAAGCAAAAGTTGGGGCAAAAGATT
>JAZNVK010000288.1:0-2552 GCA_045592805.1 Faecousia sp. | reverse complement strand
AGCTGCCTTTGATCACCATCTATCTGATGTATCTGCCCATCTTTATTCAGTGGATGCGTAAAGAGAAGGATCAGCCCTTTACCAAGCGGTTTCTGCTGCCCATCCTGGCGTTCTGCGGTTCCTGTTTCATGGTTCTTGCCTGTATCGTCAGTCACGGCATGGCTTGCTTCTGGTATCTGATCGTCTTCGCAGTGATCATGGCAATCGGCTTCTACTTTGAAAAGCCCCGGGCAAAAAAGCTCGGTTAACCAAAATCCCCCGCCGTGAGGCGGGGGATTTTTAATGCTCAAAATATACTTATTTTGCAAACACTCTCTTGAGCTTAACAAAGCGGGGCAGGCCGTCTTCCTTGACCATGCCGGTCTCACCCTGAATCAGGGGCAGGCAGTAGTCGATAAAGCCTTGGTTCACACCGTTACCCTCAGCGTTGATCCACTCCAGGGGGAACTTTTTCTCGGTGTTTGCCACGATGCTCAAATCGAACAGCTCCGGCTCGCATTTGTAGCCGTTCTCGTCGCGAGTGCACTTAAAGCCCACCATCTTATCGGTGATGCCGGCAACTGCGGATTCCACAGCCACCTTGCCGGACAGGAAGGACTCGGCGATATCAGTACCGGAAGCACAGTGCGCGGCACAGCGCTGCAGCAGGCTCAGCTCGATGGGACGAACCTTGGCGCCGGTGACTTCCTTGGCGATATCGGTCAGGCGGGAAGCCAGGCCACCCAGCTGGGCATGGCCAAAGCCATCGGTCCCGGAGGTCTTAGCCTCAGAAACGAAGGTGCCGTCGGCATAGTGGACGCCCTCGGAAACTGCCACCAGGCAGTTCTTCTTCTCATCGTATACCCGCTTGACATCGACCTTGAACTTCTCCATATCGAAGTCTACCTCAGGCAGATAGACGAGGTCAGGGCCGTCGCCCTTCAGACCGGCAAGAGCGGCAGCGGCAGTCAGCCAGCCGGCGTGACGGCCCATGCACTCCACCACAGTGACCATGCCGGTGTCATACACCTGGCTGTCACGGGAAACCTCCATCACGGAAGTAGCAATGTACTTGGCAGCGGAGGCAAAGCCGGGACAGTGGTCAGTCCCTGCAAGATCATTGTCGATGGTCTTGGGCACACCCATGACGCGGCACTCATAGCCAACCTTAGCCATGTACTTGGATATCTTGTTACAGGTGTCCATGGAATCGTTGCCACCGTTGTAGAAGAAGTACCGCACATCGTACTTCTTGAAGATCTCCAGAATGCGCTTATAATCGGTATCGTCCACATCGGGGTCGGCGATCTTATAGCGGCAGGAGCCCAGCGCAGAAGAGGGAGTGTGCAGCATGTTCGCCAGTTCAGCGGGATCTTCCTCGTCCATAATCATCAGCTGATCGTTCAACACACCCTTGATGCCGTGGAACGCGCCGTAAACCTTAGTAATATTCTCATTTTCCAGTGCCGTCTTGATCACACCGTAAGCGGAGCAGTTGATAACGGAAGAAGGGCCGCCGGATTGACCGATAATTACGGAACCGACCAAAGTTTTTTCAATCATAGTATGGTACCTCCACAAATAAAAAATGCTTGGATTAGTATATTTTTCGATAATAGCCCAAATTACGGAAATTATATCATGAACATTCCCAAATAGCAAATATTTTTATTGAAATGAAAAAAATTTGTGTTATAATGAGATGGTAAAAACTGTGGACTTTCCCACTTAATTTAGAAAGGATGATTTTCTATGGCTCTGGTAACAACTACCGAAATGTTTAAGAAGGCATATGACGGCGGCTACGCTATCGGCGCTTTCAACGTCAATAACATGGAAATCGTTCAGGGTATCACCGAGGCTTGCCGTGAGGAGAAGGCCCCCGTTATCCTGCAGGTTTCCAAGGGCGCACGTGCCTATGCTAACCATACTTACCTGGTGAAGCTGGTTGAGGCTGCTATCGCTGAGTGCCCCGAGATCCCCATCGCTCTGCACCTGGACCATGGCGACAGCTTCGAGACCTGCAAGTCCTGCATCGACGGCGGCTTCACTTCCGTTATGATCGACGCTTCCTCCCACTCTTTCGAGGAGAACATCGCCATCACCCGTAAGGTCGTTGAGTACGCTCACGATCACGGTGTTGTGGTAGAGGCTGAGCTGGGCTCTCTTGCCGGCATCGAGGATGAGGTCAATGTTGCTGCTGAGGCTGCTTCCTACACCCGTCCCGAAGAGGTTGAGGAATTTGTGACCCGTACCGGCTGTGACTCTCTGGCCATCGCCATCGGCACCAGCCACGGCGCTTACAAGTTCACTCCTGAGCAGTGCACCGTCAACGAGCAGGGCATCCTGGTGCCCCCCGCTCTGCGCTTCGACGTTCTGGAAGAGGTCACCAAGCGTCTGCCCGGCTTCCCCATCGTGCTGCACGGCTCTTCCTCCGTTCCCCAGGAGTACGTCGCCATGGTCAATGCCAACGGCGGCAAGATGCCCAACGCCATCGGCGTGCCCGAGGAGCAGCTGCGTAAGGCTGCCCAGCTGTCTGTGTGCAAGATCAACATTGACTCCGACCTGCGTCT
>JAZNVK010000287.1:0-2231 GCA_045592805.1 Faecousia sp. | reverse complement strand
GTCCGGGCCAAATCCGGCACCACCACGGGCGGCCGCCCCAAAGGAAGAGCATAAAAATACTTGTTTTTCCGAAAAAACTGTGTTACTATAATGCAGTAAATCATCCTCCTCTCCTGTGGAGAAGAGGAAATCAAGAAAAGGAGAAATTACTATGGCATTTTGTACATCCTGCGGTTCTCCTCTGGCTGAGGGCGCACTTTTCTGCTCCAACTGTGGCCAGCGTCAGAACGCAGCTCCCGCAGCTCCCGCTTATCAGGCTCCCGTAGCAGAACCCGTTTACGAAGCTCCCGCAGCTCCCGTTTACGAAGCCCCTGCTGCCCCCGCTTATGAAGCACCTGTTGCTGAGCCCGCTTACGAGGCACCCGCTGCCGAGCCCACCTACGAGCAGCCTGCCTATCAGGCTCCCACCTACGAGCAGCCCGTTTACCAGGCTCCCGTTTACCAGCAGCCTGCCTATCAGCAGCCCACCTACCAGCAGTATCAGCCTGCTCCCACCTCCGGCGGCAGCAACGGCAAGAGCATCGTCTCTATGATCCTGGGCATCGTGGCTCTGGTCTTCTCCCTGTTCGATTTCATCTACACCATCATGGGCTTTGTCGCACTGGGCACCTGGAACTACTATGATGACGCTGGCGCCGGCGCTGTTCTGCTGGTCTTCGCCATCCTGACTCTGGTCTTCGCCATCCCTGGCATGATCCTGGGCGACAGCAGCAACAGCAAGGGCAAGCTGGGTAAGGTATTCAGCATCATCGGCCTGGCCTTTGGCGGCCTGGCTCTGCTGATCGGCTTCATCTGCCTTGCCTGATCCTTCTTAGAGTAAAAAAGTCGTCCGTGTGCCTGTCGCACGGACGACTTTTGTCTTGTGTTGCGCTTTATTTCGTGCTATAATTAGAGGGGCACCTCTAAAAACTCTCTTCCGGCGTATGGCCCAATCTTTTGCCCCAACTTTTGCTTATAAAAATCTTGAAATACATCCAGTATTCCTGCGATTTTTAACACAAAATTTGAGTCAAAATTTTTGGGCATCCGCTCGAAATTTAGTTTTTAGAGGAGCCCAGAGAAAAGGAGGTTGTGTTATGAAATATTGTTATCATTGCGGTCAGGCCATGGGCGATGATTTTGTCTTTTGCCCCGTCTGCGGCAAGACTGCACCCGCACCCCAGAGCCTCTACTCCTCCGTATTGCCTCCCGTCTATATGGCAGAGCCTGTGCAGGAAAGCACCGTGGGCGGCAGAGTGATGGCAGGTCTCTCCAAGGGCTTCGGCATTACCGCTCTGGTTTTCAGCATCATAGCGTCCATTTTCCTTGCGGGCAGCGATGACGATCTGTTTCCTCTGCTTTTGCTGACCGCTCTGTTTGCCGTGCCGGCGCTGCTTCTGGGCATCTTCGCCCGAAAGAAGGGGGAGCAGGCCATGAAGGGTATGGTCTTCGGCATCATCGGCTGCAGTGTCTGTCTGGTGCTGCTGCTGGCGATCCTTGCTACATTATAACGATTCTGAAAGGAGATTCTATTATGACTTTCTGTGTCAATTGCGGTCGGGAAATTCCCGATGATTATTCCTTCTGCCCCAACTGCGGCGCCAGACGTTTTCAGGAACCGGATCAGGCAGTGCCTGCCGAGCAGCCGGTTGCGTACCGGACCCCTGCAAGTCCCAAGACCACCGGCCGTGTCCGCGGCCTGGGTATCGCCTCCATGGCGGTGGGCATCGAGGGCATGGTTGTGGGAATCTTCTTCAGCCTCTATGCGCTGATGGGTCTTATGGCCTCTCTTCTTACCGATGAAGTCCCTGTCGGAGAGGTGTTCGGAGTTTTTGCTATGGTCTTCTCTCTGATCGGTCTTGCCTCCGGCATTGTGGCCTCCATCCTCTCCAGGAAGGCTCTGGCAGAGAAACCGGATTTCCGCTTCGGTGTTCTGGGCAAGGGCTTCGGCCTTGCTGCAACCATCGTCTCCGGCGCAGCCATTTTCATCGGTCTCCTGGCATTGGTTTTCTGATCCCTAAAAATATCGCCTGCTGCTTCAAAAAAGCAGCAGGCGTCTTTTGTTTTGGTTCAGTTCTCCAAAGCGCTGAGCTTGTCCACTCTGCGCTGGTGGCGACCGCCTTCGAACTCGGTGTCCAGCCAGGTGTCCACGATTTCCATGGCCAGCGTTTCGCCAATACAGGCAGCGCCCAGTGCCATCATGTTGGTGTCGTTGTGCTGGCGGGTCAGGCAAGTCGGATCGTAGCCATGTC
>JAZNVK010000286.1:0-5844 GCA_045592805.1 Faecousia sp. | reverse complement strand
CTCCCTGCGGAATTGCTTCCGCAGGGAGCCTTGTTTTATTCAGTTGCTCGCCGGACGGTCGGGATTACTCCTTGCAGGTGTATTCGCCTTCCAGATAGCGCATCATCATGCAGGCGAACTCGGCACGGGTAGCCTGATCCAGGGGGTTCAGGTTCTTGCCATCGCCCTTCACGATGCCACGGGCAACGACCATGTTCATGGCGCTCTGGGCATAGGGGCTGATGGTATCGGCATCGCCGAAGCTGCTCAGGTCAGCCTCTTCCTCGGGGCAGCCTTCGTAGCGCCACAGGATGGTGGCCAGCTGCTCACGGGTCACAGCCTGGTCGGGAGCGAACTCGGTGAGGATCACGCCAAGGACAATGCCTTCGTCCTGTGCCCAGGCGACAGCATCGGCATACCATGCATCCGCAGGTACATCGGTGAAGGTAGAGGGCTCGGAGACCTCGGGGCAGCCTTCCAGACGGTACAGAACGGTGACGACCATGGCACGGGTCAGGGTGGTATTGGGCTCGAACTTGTTGCCGCCCACGCCGTTCATCAGGCCATTGGCAACTACAAAGTCCACAGCCTCGTGATACCACTCGGCCTCGCAGTCAGAGAAGTCATTGAAGTAGCAGGGATTGGTGTAGTCGGGATCCTCTGCGCCGCAGACGGTGCAGATGCCATCTACGTAGTTATGGCCGGTAGCGGGGATGACCTCGCCTTCCGCCAGCAGCTCTCCGCAGTTCAGGCAGTAGGTATCGCCGGTGTAGCCGTCCTCGGTGCAGGTGGCTTCCTTGGCATCACGGATCTCGGTATTGGGATGCAGGCAGTCGAACTCGCCTACGGTGCTGTAGAAGAGGGACTCTTCATCGATGTAGGTGGTCTTCTGCTTGTAGGTCAGGAGCTGATAGTACTCGGAGGGGTAGATCTCCAGGCCAACCAGAGCCAGGATCCAGCCGATGGGCTGGGAATCATCGAAGAGCTCGATGGCGCCGGTATCCTCGTTGTACAGGATGACCATGCTCTCTTCCACAGCGTTGTAGATCAGGGTGCCGTTGTAGCTGAGGGAGATCGTCCACTTGGCCTCGTCGGTCACTTCCTCAACGGTGACCAGCTGGCTGTCCACAACAGCCAGGTACTTGCCATCGGCAGCCTGGATGGTGTATCTGCCCAGCTCATCGCTGGCCATGGTGAAGGCAATGCTGGGATCGCCGGAGTAGAACTCAACATAGTAGTCACCCACAGTAGCGCCTTCGTAGTCGGCAACTCTGGTGGTCTCCAGAGCGGAGTTCAGGGCCAGAGGATCGGTAACCACATAGCTGTCAGCGTAGTCCCAGCCGCAGAGGGCATAGACACCATTGTAGTTGGTATCCTGGGTGTAGAAGTAGTTGGGAGTCTCATACTCCAGGATCTCGCCGGCCTGATACAGAGCGTAGACGGTGATGTCGCCGGGAACCATGATCACATCGCCTGCGAAGTACCAGGTACCGCCGACCATGTAGATCTCATAACCGGTAGCATATTCCACAGGCTCGGTAGCCCAGAACAGGAAGTCGCCATTGCCGATTGCGGGGCCCTCGGGGAAGAGGATCTCGTCGCCGATCAGGACTTCGTAGCTCTCGGTGCCATAGGGGGTATTGAAGGTGATGGTTGCGGGCTCGCCGATATTGGGCAGGATGGCAACCAGCTCTTCCATCTCGTTGGTAGCGTAGTCAAGGGCAGTGACATAGATCTGGGGATTGCTGGAGACCAGCTCGCTGACATCGAAGGTAGCGGTGAAGCTGCCGCCCTTAACGTCTTCAGTGACAACGGCGTAGTCCAGGATCTCGTACCACATATCGGCAATGTAGATGCCCTGGAGGTAGTTCTCATCGGAGGCGGTGACGGTCAGGGTCATGGTCTCCTCGTCGTAGGTGATCTCCTCGAGGACGGGAGCGGTGTAGTCAACGGTAGCGTCGATGGTCCAGATGTCGTTGTGGGGAGCCTCGTTGTAGGGCAGCACAGCGTCATAGGTGATGGTGACCTCAGTGCCGGAGGGAACGTAGTTGCCCTCCATGTCGGTGCCATCCCAGTAGTAACCGGCAGTGGGAGCCCATGCGCCGGCAGTCTGGTTGTAGACAGCCTTGCGGACGTAGGTGGTATCGTCCTGGCAGTAGATCTCGCCGGTTTCCTTATCGGTGACGGTGAAGATCAGGTGCTCGACGTTACGGAGCAGGTAGTTCTCGAAGTAGATGGCCTCGGCATAGTTGTAGGTGCCATCGGAGAGGGGGGTGGAGAATGCGATGCGGTCGGGGTTGTAGGGAACGTAGCCCAGCATATTGTCACCGGGGTAGGTATAGGCGGTGGTGATGTCGATATCGGTGAGGAAGCCCATGTTAGGCATGGTGTAGTAGTTGAACATGGCGAAGTCCTGCCAGGTGTAGCCCATGTCGGCATAGGTTTCGCCGGTGGAGGGGTTGGCAACGGTGGTGCCGATCAGGTAGTTCAGCTCTACCACATCCATGAAGTCGGCCTCTTCCATCACAGCGCCCTGGGTCCAGTCGCCGTAGTAGGCCAGGAAGGTGGCATGATTGCTGGTGTAGATCTCGCCCGCGTAGATCTCGTTGAAGACCACATAGCCTTCCACGAAAGCGCCGTTGGGGTAGCCGGCATCGAAGTATGCCTTCTGCGCATCGTTCAGGGTAACGGTCACATCGATGGTGACGCTCTGGCCGGCAGCCAGGTTGATCTCGGTGATCTCGGTGCCGTCAACAGCGTAGGTGACGGAAGCGCCTGCGCCGTATTCGGCGGTAGTGGCATCGTCCATCAGGTAGGCATAGTCGGAGGTCAGGGTGTTGACAATGGCGCCGTTGGGAGCCTGAATCAGGTAGTCATACATGACATAGGTCTCAAAGTCGCTGTAGAACAGATCAAACTCGGAGGAGTTCTTCAGCTCGATGGACATCTTGTAGACACCGGTCTTCTCGGGGTCATCGCCCAGCTCCTGCAGGGGGTTGGTGATGTAGGCAGATTCCACATAGTTGGCAATGGCATTCCAGGAGGAGGCCAGACCTGCGCCCTGCTTACGGGGAGAGTAGTGATAGCCGTCTGCATCGGTGATGAGCTCGGCAGTGGAGTGGATCAGATCCTTGGCCAGCTCTGCGACCTCGGCCTTGGTCATCTCGATGCCCATGTCCTCATTGATCTCGTAGATGGCAGACAGGAGGTTGGCATACATACCGCTCATGTTGGGAGCAGCCATGGAGGTGCCGGAGTAGACCTCGTAGGCATCCTCAGCGCCGGGGACGGAGGAGTAAACCAGGCCGCCGATGGCAGTGATGGAGGGATCCAGGGTCAGCATGGGGGAGGTGCCCCAGTTGGAGAATTCGCTCATGAGGAGCGCATTGGGGTTGAGCACATAGCTCATGGTCTCGGGGGTGTAGATAACGCCGGTCTCAGACAGAGCATTCAGAGCGCTCTGCTGCAGGGCGATGGCGGGGATCTCGAAGGTCTCGATGGACATCAGGATGCCGCCCACGTCGTTATTGACCACGATACAGGCGATGGCGCCTGCGTTGTAGGCATTTTCAACCTTGGTCTCGAAGTCGATCTCGCCACGGGAAACGATGGCGATCTTGCCATCCAGAGCGCCCTCGCCATAGGCGGCGAAGTCCTCAGCAGTACCCAGGGAGAGCTGGCCATTGGCAGTGAGAATGAGCTGATAGGGCAGCTCCTTGCCGCCGAAGTTCTGGATCCAGCCGTGCTCGCCGTCCTCGCAGGAGTCTGTGAAGGCAGCTACGGTGCCATCGATCTCAACAGCCCAGTCGGGATAAGCCAGGTTTTCCAGGGAGGCAACGGAGACGCTGCCCTCATAGGTGGAAGGAGTGGCAACGGTGCCGTAGTCGGTGTACTCGGGGCCGATGGCGCCGATGTAGCCTTCGTAAACGGAGGAGAAGTTTGCCATGGAGTATTCGTTACCGGCAGCGATGGACAGGATCACACCGGCATCGCAGAGGCGCTGGTAGATATTGCCGAAGACCTCGGTCTCCAGGGACTCGTCATAGGTGAAGCCGTTCTGTGCGCCGATGGACATATTGATGACGTCAGCGCCCAGGGAGTAGGCATCTTCCAGAGCATAGAAATAGATATCGGAGGAGGTACCCCCGCCGGCATCGGAGAAGATCTTCATGCTCAGCAGCTGAGCAGCGGGAGCAGCGCCGGAGAAGGTGATGTTCAGGCCAATGTTGCGATCCTCATCATAGATGATCTCGCCGGCCATACCGACAGCAGAGCCGGAGACGTGGGTGCCGTGGCCGTCAGCATCGGTGACATCTGCATCCCGATCGGCGTAGTCATAGGCATAGGGGATCTTGGGGCTGACATAAACGCCCTCGGAGAGCAGCTCGGCAGCCTCGACCTCTTCCTTGGTGAGAGAGCCATAGAACTCAGCCCAGCCGGCGAAGTCCTGGAAAGCCTCGTGATCCAGAGCCAGACCGGTATCCAGAACTGCAACGACCATGCCGTAGCCGTCCCAATTGTAGCCGTGCATGGAGGTATTGCCCACGATCTGGTTGACCAGATTCTGCTTGGTGTCAGGAGCGGTCTCCAGAACGGGAGCTTCGAAGTGGTTGGCAATATGTACGGAGGCAACGCCTTCGATGGCAGCAATGGCTTCCAGATCGCCGTAAGCAACATCGCAGCTGAAGCCATTGAGCAGACGGGTGAACTCATACTTCAGTTCGTAGTCGATACCGGCCATCTTCTTGAAGATGCCATTGTGCTGATTGACCAGCTTTACACGCTGGGTTGCAGCCTTTTCGCTGCCGGTCTCGCCGACCTCAGCCTCAGACTGACCTTCCAGAATGACGATGGCACGAACGATCTCGTCATCGGCATACCGGTAGGTATTGTTCATTTGGAAGCTTTCGCTCTTGAAGCCCAGGAGCTTTTCTTCCTTGGGTTCCTTGGTGTTCTTTGCGATTTCGGTGATCTCGGTCTTGACGCTGAGCTCCTTGTCCTCGGCTGCGAAAGCAGTACCGACACAGGACAGCACCATCACCAGAGCCAGCAGCATCGCCAGAACGCTCTTGAAGTGTTTCATAGGTATTCTCCCTTTCCAAAAATTTGAGGCATCGCCGGGAGCCATCTGTTTTGCCTCTAAAACAGATGAGTATAAATATACTTGTACACATTTTAGCAAGGTAAACAGAAAAAGTCTATTCTTTTTTTGCATATCTTATGTCAATATTTTTCAGCAAACAGCCTCTATTTTTGGTAATTTTGCCAATAATGACATATTAGATATCCACGAAACAGGCAATCTATGCCGACAACAGAGGCTTATCGGTGAACTAATGGCTAATATCTAAGAACTAATGGCTAAGGACTAATAGCTAATAACTGAGGTATCGGCTCCGCCGATGAGATTTGAAATAAAGTCAAATAGATGTTTGTCGAACTGTCGCCAGCTGTATCAAGTCTGTCATTGCGAACCAGTGCGCACACTGGTGTGGCAATCCGTTCTCCTTTGGCACCGCCGTCAAATAGATGTTTCTCGAACTGTTGCAGTTCTGCACGACACCGTAGGGGCGCACCCACGTGTGCGCCCGTGGCACCAACGTCAAATAGATATTTATCGGTCTGTTTGCTGCACTTCGATAGCCCCCGTAGGGCGCGACCACTGGGCGCGCCCTACGGTGGTAATTGGCACTGCATTCAATTGTTCGACATATTTCTGTTTGGTGGGCTAAATATTCCAAATTCGTGCCGAAGGCACTCCTCAGTTTTTAGCCCTTAGCTCTTAGTTATTAGTTCCCAAACAGACCGACAAATCCCCGTATATGGGCGGTGCATGCTCCGTGGCCGGGCCGGCATCGGAAAAGG
>JAZNVK010000285.1:0-7393 GCA_045592805.1 Faecousia sp. | reverse complement strand
AGAGGCGCCCCCGATGGGGGACACCCCTTTGCGTTAACTTACAGGTTGGAATTACAGATCGTATTCCTGGATGAAGCGCATGATGATGGTGGCAAACTGAGCACGGGTAGCAAGGCTGTTGGGCTCGATCTTGCCGTCCATGCCGCGGATGATGCCCACATTGACAAACCATACCATCTCTTCGTAGGCCCAGTCAGCGACCTGGCTGCCGTCGGGATAGACATTCAGGGTACCCTTGCTGTCGATCTCGATGCCGCAGACCTTGGTGGCATATCTTGCCAGCATAACAGCCATCTCCTGACGGGTGATCATCTGGTTGGGACGGAAAGTGTTGTCCTCGTAGCCCACAACGATGCCCACGTCGCTGGCCCATTCCACAGCTGCGGAATACCACAGGCCGGAGGAGACGTCTGTGAAGCTGGAGGTGGAGGTAGCCTTGGGCTCGCCTGCCATGCGGTGCAGGACGGTGGCGACCATGGCACGGGTCAGGTTGGCATTAGGCTCGAACATGGAGTCGCCGGTGCCGTTCAGGAGACCCAGCTCGGTGGTGAAGGCCACGGCATCATAGTACCAGGCATCCTCGGTGACGTCGAAGTACAGGGAGCCGGTATGGATGCCATCGTCCAGGATGACGATCTCGCTGCGGTCACGGACACGGAGACGGGAGAAGATGGCGCTGGTAGCGCTGGTCTCGTCCACGTCACGGGAGCCGATGCCAACGCCGGAGACGATCATGCCCACAGCCAGATTATCCAGACCCTTGTAGTCCTTCATGATGTAGCCGTTGATGAAGAGGCAAGCCTCACCGGCTGCGTCACGGACGTAGATCTTATCGATAACGCCCTCGGTCTTGTGGATATTGGTGACAATACCCTCAACCTTCATCAGGTTGCCGATGGTCTTGTCAGCCATAGCGGTGGCGCAGTCCACTTCCTTCGGCTCAATGATCTGGATATCATCGGAGATGATGCGGATATAGCCGTCGTAGTCGGTGCTGAGGTTCAGCTCCACTTCGCCGCAGTAGTAGGTGACGCCGCCGTGGGCACGGACATTCATGCCGATGGCGTAGTTGCCTGCAACGGGGAAGCAGTTGATGCCGTTACCCTTCAGATCCTGCATGTAGATGCAGTCGAAGAAGGCGGTATCCTGGTCGTAGCCGGAGGCGTTGGAGGTAACATAGCCCTCGATGGTGTACTCTTCGCCGCTGCGGTCGATGGGTACAGCCTTGACCTTGCTGATCTCGGAGATGACCAGACCTTCGTCAGCGCCGGTGATCTCACGGAGGATGTTCTGGACGATGAACTTATTGGCATAGTCCACGTCGTCCTTGATGTCGTAGTTGGAGAAGAAGGTACAGCCGGAGACGATCAGCCAGCCGCCGCCGGAGAGCTCCTCATAGGTCATGACGTTGACATCGCCCATGGTTGCGGTTACGGTGTCAGCGCCGTACTGAGGAATGTAGGTGGAGCCGGTGAAGTTATCGGTGTAGCTTGCGCCCCAGGTGGACTCGTAGCCAACTACCAGCTTGCTGACCTTATCCTCAGCGCCCTCGTTGATCAGGATGGGAGCTGCATTGTAAAGCTGGAAGCCGGTAGAGTTATCGGTGGCAGGACGGGTGCCATAGGCATTGGATGCAGTATAAGCGCCCTTGGTAAAGCGGTGCTCCAGATTGAAGTTCTCAATGCCGGAGAAGTAGATACGGTAAGCCTCGTTTGCCTTCAGATCGTTATCGACAATGATACCGTTGGCAGCACGGACGTTAGCGTCGATGACCTCCAGAATGCTGTTGGTCAGGTTTGCGCAGTTCAGCTCACCCTCGGGGCTCTTACGGTCGGACTTGGTGGTGATAATCAGGTTACCGCCACGCTCGGCATACTTCTCGATGGCCTTCAGCTCTTCTGCGGTGTAGGCAGAGGGCTCCAGGTTGCCGGTATCGAAGGGAACGGTCAGGACGACCAGCTTGTAGTGCTTCAGGTTCTCGTAGGTGAACTCGCCCTTCTGGATGAACTCCGCCTGAACGCCGTTGTCGGCGCAGTACTGCACGAAGTTACCCATGTTATCGGAGTAGCCGCCGGAGACGTAGAAGTTGCCATGGCCGTAGTCCACGCCGATCTTGATCAGCTCGTCAGCCTTATAAACCTTCTGATCCATCACAGCCTGGCACTTGAAGGACTTGCCGTTATAGGTGCCGTAGAAGACGACCTTCAGTTCCTGCTCACCGGACTCGGTACGCTCGTACTCGAAGGTGACGGTCTTGCTGCCGCCAGCGGGAACAACAGAGCTATCCTCGATGGTCTTGATGACGGTCTCTTCCTCGCCGATGACCAGGGAGAACTCAATCTTGCTCAGGGTGTAGTCAGCGTCAGCTGCGTTGTCCACAGTGGCGGTGATGGTCTCGGTCTGGCCAACAACGCTCAGAGCGGCATCGGTGTCGATATCGGCAACGATGGGGGTAGCAACGCCAACCCAAACAGGAGCGGTAACAGCGATATCGCCGTCAGCCTGGGTGATCTTCAGGTAGTAGTAAGCATCGGTGTTGGGGAGGGTGGTATCCAGCTCGTAGGTGGAGCCGGGGGCATCGAAGGAGGCCAGTACCAGGCCGTTCTCGCCGATGACCTGCACCTTGCCCAGCTTCTCGCCGTCGGGATCGGAGATGCTGGCTACGATATGGACTTCGTCGATGGTCTCATCACCGGTGTCGATGATGGCGCCCATGAGGTTATCGTTCAGGTAGTAGTAAATGCGGAGGTTCTGGTCCTCGGTGGCATAGACACGGCGCTGGGACATAGCCTCGTAAATGCCGGCCTCGGTAAAGTTATCGGTGATAACAACGTCACGGCAGGTGTTGGCATCGCCCCACTTGCCCTTGTGGTTATCCTGGTTGTTGGTAGGAGCAACGTGCCAGCCCTTGGCAAGGCAGTTGTCATACTCAGAATAGCTGGGCCAGTAGGAGCTGCCGCCCACTGCGCCTTCGCCGTTACCGACCTCGATGAGGGTCAGGACGGTGTCACGGGTGGGAGTATAGCCGGCGTAATCATCGAAGGTACCGAAGGTGGTGCCGGGATGGTTGAACTGGGAGACAACAGGAGCGTCAGCGATGTACTTGGTCTGCACGCCCTCTGCCACGGGGTTGCCGTCCACATCCAGACCCTTGTCTGCATTGACCATCAGGTCATTGTACAGATGCATGCCGGCATAACCGGTCTTGTTGTTCAGGGCGGAGTTGTTACGGGAGACAGTACCGTAGGTGTTGAAGGTGTTGGTATGGCCGGGACCGCCGGACCAGGTCATCTCATAGCCGTACATTGCCAGGAAGCTGTCGGTGCAGTACTCCAGGGCAGTGGCTCTGGCCTGTTCCCACTTGGTGACAGAGCCGGCGGTGCTCAGGCTGCTGAGATCGTAGTAGCTGGTGGTGGTGGCGGTGGAGGTGGTGTCGAAGTAGTTGGAGTGGTCGGTGACAAACAGGAAGTCGATATCCTCAGCATTCTGTGCGTAAGCATAAGCATCTTCCAGAGTACCGGCACCGTCAGAGTACTCGGCGGTGTGAGAGTGCATCTGACCGAAGTACAGGCTCATGCCTGCCTCGCCTACGAAGAAGGACCAGGTCATCTCGGCCTTCTTGCCATCGGCGCGGGTGACGGAGACTGCCACGGTGTGGCGACCGTCGGTCATGTCGGCTTCGGGCTTGTAGGAGATCTTGCTGTCGGTGACGGTGGGGGTGACAGCAGCGCCGTCAATGGTGAAAGCTACGGTGGGGTTGGAACCGCAGTTGACAATATTGACCAGGATCTCGGGGCGCTTTTCTGCATTGGTAGCAGCATTGGGCAGAGGAGACACAGAGGCGATGATGGGCTCATCCTTGATCTCTACGGTCTTGCTGGCAGTATAGGTCATGCCGTACTCATTGGTGGCAGTGCCTTCAATGGTCAGGCTGGACTTATTCTTCAGGGCAGAGCTGGGGATGGTGTAGGTATACTCATAGCCGTCTACAGCAGTGGGAGTCAGGGTCTTGGCAGCGCCCTTATCCACGGAGTAGCTCATGGAGATGGAGTTGACCTTAGTTAGCTCGTCCAGGACTACCTCGAACTCGTAGTCCAGGCCGATGAAAGCATTCTCTGCATCGATCTCCATCTTGGGATTGAGAACATAACCCAGGTTGTTGGGGTCCTCTACCTCGAAGAAGCGCATGGCAAAGAGGTTCACGGAGCCGTTGTAGGTCCAGCCGGAGAAGGAGTCGCTGAAGAACTCGATGCAGACAGAGTTGTTCTTATACTTAGCGGTCTTATTATAAATAATGTAACCGCCGGTGCACTCTTCCAGGGTCCACTTGGTGTAATCGCTCTCTACGGTATCGAAGTACAGGCACTCAGCGTTCTCCTGACCCTCGTTGGGGGAGGTACGGAGGAAGTTGCCCTTGTTCTCGAAGGTGTAGTAGGTGCCGTCGAAATGGACGTCGAAGATCAGGGCGCCGTTGCCGGGGACCAGCTTGCCGTCATCGTCCAGGTAGGAGTCGATGCCGATGAGGCTGGGAGCCAGAGCGTCGTCGGTCTGGGGGCCGAAAGCCTTTCCACCGTAGTCGTTGTAAATAACAACCTTGGAGCCGTCGGCAGGCTTGCTGCCTGCGGTGGGCTTCACACCGGAGTAGCCGTCACCGTCGGGGTCAGCGGCAGCTTCGTTGATGGAGTAGAAGTGCATGGTGTACAGACCCTCGTTGGCGGCCTGGAAGCCGTAGGGGCTGAATGCACCGTTGTAGACTTCCAGACAGGCAGGGTTGCCGGAGTACTGGTAGTCGGTATTGGCGATGCGGTAGCCGTCGCCCAGAGTCTCGATCTTCCACTTGGAGCCCTTGCCGGCAGAGGTGGTAAAGTCCGCCTTGCTGGTAGAGCTGGCAGTGTAGTAACGGCCGCCACAGGTTAGGTAGTAAGTACCGTCGGAGTTGGCTTCCAGCTTATAGACGCCGGCGCCCTGCTCCACCTGGATGGTGGCAGTTTCTTCATTGGTATATGCATTTGCACCTGCGGTCTTACCGGCATTGGACTCAGAGCCCATAACAACACCGGAAGTATGGTAGATGACAAAGGCACTACCGGCCGTGGGGATACCCTCAATGGGGGTCACCGTAAAGGTCTCACGGGCTGCCAGCGCAACGGTGGGCAGCATGGCAAGAACCATGACCACGGCAAGAAGCATAGAGATCGTTCTCTTGAGATGCTTTCTCATTGTGTTTCCTCCTTAAGTTTTGAGGGATCTTCCTGCCCAAAGCCAGAGAAAAGAGGCAAATTTGGGCATAGAGATACCTATAGTGATAATGCAATGATATCATATTTTTTTCGGAAATTCCACCCAAAAATAACAGCTAATAATCACTTTATGATTTTTTGTGTAGTTTCACAAGAGCCGGTATTTATGCGTTCCAAATATTGCATTTAATATTGCACCTTTTCCTTGAAATTCATTGAAATTTCACGCTGTTTTGTCCTCTTGTTTATTTTGCCGATTAGTGCTACACTTTCTTCGCTTGTGTCTTCAGCGCCGTGCCGGATGTATCGTCAGCGTCAAAATGTCTTTTTCTTGACAGGCTATGATCTATGTTCTATAATAAAAACAATCCCAACTTGGAGGCCATCAAATGCTGAAATATAAAAAATCTCTGTGGTACGGTGTCCTTGGTTTCGGCGCTGTAGCCGTCCCTGCTGCAGGCTGTCTGCTGCTGCGCTTTGCCCTGAAAGGATACCTCTCCTGGATCAACGGTGCGGTGCTTGCGCTCTGTCTGGCCGGTGGCATCGTTACCGTCCTGCTTGCCCTGAAGGCACTCTCCGTCCTGAAGGAAATCTCCGGTCAAACAAATGCTACCTCAAACCGGCAGAAAAAAGAAGCGCAGGAAGCACTGTCCCGCCTGCTTCCCTCGATGGAGCGCCGTTTCTCACGGGTGCTTGCCGTTACGGTTCTGCTGGTCTCCGGCTTTGTCTTCCTTTTCTTCTATTCCCTTGCCAATCCCGGAAGCGACAGCGAGTCCGTTCAGACCCTGACCGGTGTTGTCTGCGAACGGGGTGAGGTCATTTCCGTCGATGCTGAGGACTACCGCGGTTCTCAGGAAATGGAGGATATGCCTGTCGGCAAGCAGATCGTCACCGTGGAGATCGTCAGCGGTTCCTTCCGGGGCAACCGTTATCAGATGAAGAATGACCTGGGCGTACTCTATGGCTCCGTGCTGGATGTGGGCGATCATGTGATCGTCGCGATCTCTCTGGAGGAGGGCGAGCTCTCCAGTTCCATGATCTGGTCCTACGATCGCACCCTTCCTCTGCTGATCGTTTTTGCCGCCTTCCTGCTGATCACCGTTCTGGTGGGCGGTAAGGTCGGTGCAAAGTCCCTGCTGGGTCTGCTTTTGACCTTCGTTTGCTTCTTCTCAGTGCTGATTCCCCTATTGCTCAACGGTTGGCCTACGCTGGTCAGCATTATGGGCATGTGCGTTTTTATCACCATTGTGGAATTCACGATTCTGGATGGCATCAACAAAAAATCCGTCTGCGCCATGCTTGGCACCATCTCCGGTGTGGTTCTCGCCATGGTCTTTGCCCAGATTGCCAGTGCCATCCTGCGGATCAACGGTTTCATTATGAACGATGCGGAGCCCGCCGTGGAGGCTCTGGTCAACTACAAAACACTGCAGGATCCCTACCACTCTCTGCGGATCAAGGATCTGCTGGTGGGCGGTATTCTCATCGCCGCGCTGGGCGCGGTCAACGACGTTGCCATGAGTATCAGCTCTGCCATGAAGGAGCTGATCACCGTCAACCCCGATCTGACCCGTAAGGAGCTGCTGAAATCCGGCATGAACATCGGCCGTGATATGGTTGGCACCATGACCAATACCCTGATCCTGGCTCTGGCCGGCAGCAGTCTGGTCTCCATGATCTACTACACTTCTCTGGGTCCCACCTGGAAGGAACTGATGTCCTCCGCCTTCCTCTCCATTGAGATCATCCAGGCTCTGGCAAGCTCCATCGGTGTCATCCTGGCAGTTCCCGTCACGGTGCTGATCGGCATGCTGATGTATGGTCACTCTGCGAAAAAAACCGCCCAATAAGCAACAGAGCCGCCCCAAAAGGGCGGCTCTGTAAATACAGAAAAAATAACCGAAGTCACCCCGTGGGATGGCTTCGGTTATTTTTAGATGGGCTCAAAAGCGGATCTTTCCTCCGATCAGCTTACCGGTAGCTGCAAGACGGTCACCATCTCTGCCCTTGGTTTCCAGAGCGCCTCTGGCACCCAGAACCATCAGGATTGCGAGATAAGTATCCCAGCCGAGGGGCGCAACTCCGCGCTCCATCTCAGAGATCTTCTGGCGGCTCTTGCCAACAGCCTCGCCGAGGTCAGCCTGAGACATACG
>JAZNVK010000284.1:0-8937 GCA_045592805.1 Faecousia sp. | reverse complement strand
AGCAAGGCAGACATCACCTCCGTCAAGGTTCTGAACGAAAACGGCGAAGAGGTTGCAAACCTCACCGACTTCACCGAGCTGGATGATGGCAGAATTCAGGTTACCTTTACCGGCGTGAAGTCCGTGAATATGCGTGATATGTACTACTTCGTCGCCTACGTAGGCGATCCGGTAGCCTCTCAGAACGTCGGCTACAGCATCGAAGCCTACGCCAAGAGCAACATCGCCTCCACCGATGCCAGCGCCGCAGCCCTTGCCAAAGCCTGCATCTACTACGGCGACAGCGCCAAGATCTACTTCGACAGCCTGACCAAGTAAAAACAGAGTTTTTCGCCCTGAGAAACAAAAGTCGATAAACTCCCAATAACGCAACGCAGCGCCGTGGAAATTCTCCACGGCGCTGTTTCTTTCTTTGCATAAATCAATCATCTGCTCATGGTAACGGTAAAATAAATAGAACAATGCTTCTTGTACTTCTCAAATGGTAGCGATGTCCATTTTTCGATACTCTCCGGGGGATAGTCCCATTTTCTGTTGAAATTGGCTGTAGAACTGTTTGGGATTATTATAGCCCAGCTGCTTAGCGATGGTATCCACCGGATCGTCGGTGCCTTGGAGTAGGGTACAGGCCCTGTGGATTCGAACACGGATCACATCCTGCAAAAAGGATTGTCCGAAATATTCCCTGTAAACATGGGAAAATCTGGATTCGCTGAGGTTGGTGTATTTTGCACCGTAGGCGATGTCCCATTTTTTCTCCGGTGCGTCGGAAATCATGGTGCGCAGCCGACGGAGCCGACTTTCCAGCAGACTTTTGGGAGAACTGTTTTCAGACACCACCGTGCCGCTGGCGGTACCGTAGAGCAGCAGCTGAAGATGGCAATCTGTTTTCTCTTTTCGGTAGGTATCTGCGGAGTAGAATACGTCATAAATCACTTTAAGAGTCACGGAGGAGGCAGATAAATTCGGAAGTTTCGTAGGCGCTGTAGGCATTTTAATGGTCTGTAGGATACCCTTTTCGTTCTCCTCCGGCACAAAGGAAATGTAATCATAGATCAGACAGCCATCCAGGCGACGAACCAGCAGCTGCTCTCCGGGTCTTAAGAAGGCCATGATGTGAGAGGTCACGAGCTGTCCTGCTGCCCAAATGAGCTGCACCTGGCTCTTGAATACAATATACAAATAGCCGGTTTCGCTGTGAAACCGCAGTTCCTGATCCTGGGCTAATTTGTGATAAAAGACCTGATGAATCTGCATATATACCTCCTGTGGTTGTAGCAGGAATTTGTACTATGTTGAGAGTATAAAGGATTGTATCCCGTTCGTCAAGCCTTTATAATTAAATTATTAAACATAAAAGGAGTGTCGATTATGGGCAAAAGATTATTTTCCATACTTTTGGCATTGGTGATGCTGCTGTCTTTGATTCCTGCAGCAGCCGCTGAAGAAAACACCTGCGGCAAGCACTACAGCTTTGCCGACCTGGTGGAGCGCACCTACGACATGCGCTATCTTGCCACTGTCCCCGCCGAAGGGGAAGGCACCAAGCAGATCACTTCCACAGACCCTGCTTCTCAGTACAACGAGGAGACCGGCCTCTACGAGAACTGGGACGGCAATGCCGACAACACCGGCTATGTCCGTATCAACCCCGACAACGGCTACCGTGTGCTGGCAGACCTGAAGGGACCCGGCTACCTGACCCACATCATGACCGGTGTGGACTGGACCGGCACTCTGAATATCTACATCGACGGCGATCTGGTCATCAGTGACAGTTTCCTGGATGTGGTAGCAGGCTCTTATTTCTCACAGTATGACGAGCTGAGCTTCAAGACTAACCTGGTCTACTCCCAGGGCAGACCGGACGGCTACATGGGCATGATCAATCTCTTCGTCCCCATTGCCTACAACGAGTCCTGCATGGTGGAGATCAACTGCAAGCAGAAGGACAATTTCTACTACACCATCGGCTATTACGATTTGGAGCCCGGCGCAACGGTGGACTCCTTCACCTGGCCCATGAGCGAGGCGGATCATGCCGCTCTGAAGGCTGCCAATGATATTCTCTCCGACGAAACCGTACCCTATGGCGACACCGTGACGGAGCAGACCGTGAATGCAGGCCAGACGGTGACCCTCTTTGAGAGCGCCACTCCCGGCGCTATTACCGCCACCACCTTAAAGCTGGAGATCCCCGAGGCAGACTTTGACCCCCAGACCAGCCTGACCCAGTGGGTGCTGGAGATGTACTGGGACAATTCCGCCGATCCTGCGGTCAGTATGACCGTAGCGGATTTCTACGGTAATGTCTACGGCTACGGCGAGAAATTTGACGGTGCTGCCTTCGGCACCACGGCACAGCAGGAGATGTACTCCCAATGGTACATGCCCTTCAACGCTGCCAAGGTCACACTGACCAACAACTCCGATACAGCAAGAAGTGTAAAGGCCACGGTGGCTTCCGAAAGCCTGACGGAGGAGGAGGCCAACGGTCTGACCCGTTTCCATGCCAACTGGCAGCGAGCCTACCAGCGCCACGATGACCGTTTCCCCGATGCAGAGCTGCTGAACATCAGCGGCGAGGGACGTTTCGTTGGCACGACCCTCCATGTCTACCAGGTGGTAGACGGCATCTGGTGGGGCGAGGGTGACGAGAAGTTCTACATTGACGGCGAGAAATATCCCACCTGGTTCGGTACAGGCTCCGAGGACTATTTCTGCTATGCCTGGTGCGCCTCCACCATTTTTGAGAAGGCCTACTGCGGCCAGCCCATCAATGATGACGAGACCTGGAGCGGCGACAACCAGACCCAGACCCACGGCGACAAGATGAACTACCGCCTGCACATTTTAGAGCCCGTCAGCTTCCACGAGAGCTTTGAGGGCTGCATTGACAAGTATTACGACGAGGAATCCGCCAAATATGGCGCTTCCACCTTCTTCTATCTGACCAAGGAGACCTCCGGCAACCACAAGCCCCAGGCTCCCACGGCAGAAGAACGCATTTTCAACATTGATATGCTCAGCGGTGCTACCACTTTCTATCCTGGCGCCTACCTCAGTTCCCGTCAGATCGGCACCAACACCGCCACAAAGGCACATCTGCAGAATGTGGTTCCCACGGATGGCAAGGAGTGGTACGGTGATGTCCATTGGTTCTGGCCTGTCACTGCAAAGGGCAAGGAGGTAGAATTCCTGCTGGATATTCCGGAATCCGGCCTTTATAAGTTCAATGGCAGCTTCACCACCGCCTTTGACTACGGCATGTGCGAGGTCAGCCTGGACGGGGAGATCATCGACACTGTAAATCTGGCAAGCAATCCCTACAACCAGCTGAACAAGACCCTGGATATCCTCTATCTGAACAAGGGTGCCCATATTCTGAAGCTACGCAGCGCCGGCTCTCATGGCTCCGCCGGCCACTGCATCGGTGTGAACTATTTCGAGTTCGAGGCCGTGGATACCACTAATCTGGAAGTATTCTACGGTAACGACAGCCTCCTGTCCTGCATCAGCGACTACACCACTGCTGCCAAACCCGGCCTTCTGGATATGCTGCCCTTCACCAATGACAGCAATATCTGGCATAATAATACAGAGCTCTTCTGGACCGGCGGTGACGCAGGCGCAGTTAGTTTTGCTCTGGATATTCCCGTGGACACCACCTACATGATTGATCTGAGCTATACCAAGGCCTACGATTTTGCACGCTTTGATGTGGCCATTGACGGTGTTTCTCTTGGGGAGATCGATTCCTCCATCGGTGGCGGAGCGGTGCTCCGTGACAGTGCCTGGTTCTACAACGTGAAGCTCACTGCCGGAAGTCACACCCTGACCATTACCTCCAGGGGCAAGGGCGCTCAGAATGCCAATACCCTGATCGGTATCGATTACATTAACTTTATCCCCCAGAGCGGAAAAAGCATCGACCTGTTCTTCGGAGGCTATGATGATCTTATGGGCGCTCTGACCTATGCTGATGGCGCTGCCCCTGTGACCCAGGGCGTGGCTGCAGGCTGGCATGACGGTGCGCATCTCTTCTACTATCCCGGCCTGACTAAGGCCAAGATGGACTTCAGCATTCAGATCCCCGTAGAGGGCATCTACGATGTGACTACCAGCTTTACCCGTGCTGCGGACTACGGCTTCTTCTCCCTGTTCATCGACGGGGTGAAGGTCAGTGAAATTATGGATGGCTACAATGCCTCCGTAGATCTGCAGCAGCATACCGACAAGGGCATCCCTCTTACGGCGGGAACTCACACCTTGACCGTTGAGATCAACGGCAAGAATCCCTCCTCCGGCAACTACGCTATCGGCATTGACTATATCCGTTTCAGCGGCAAAGCTGCAGATCTGAGCGAGGTAGGCAGCCGTGAGTTCTACGGCAACGATACTCTTCTTGCCTCTATGGGAGAATACACCACAGCGGCGGCCCCCGCCCTATTGGATATGTATCCCTGGACGACTTCACAGTACACCTGGCACAATAACACAGAGCTGTTCTGGACCGGCGGCTCAGACGGCAGCGTCAGCTTTACCATTGATGTGGCCGAGAGCGGCAGCTATGCCATGGATGTGAGTTATACCCTGGCCTACGATTTCGCTCGCTTCGAGGTGCTGTTGGACGGTGTCAGCCTGGGCGAGATTGATTCTTCCATGCCCGGTGCCGTGATTCGGGATAATCAGCTGTTTTACGATCTGGAGATCGAGGCAGGGGAGCACACCCTGACCATTAACTCCAAGGGCGCAGGCGCAACCAATGCAGGCACACTCATCGGTATTGACTATGTTGCGCTGATTCCTATGGAGGCGTTGCAGATCCGCAGCTTCTACGGCGGCTGTGATGATCTTCTCTCCGCTCTGACCTATTCCGACGGCGCAGCCCCGGTGGGGCAGGCGGTAGCTGAGGGCTGGCATAACGGAGCCCATCTGTTCTACTACCCCGGCCTGACCAAGGCAAAACTGGAATTTACCATCTCTCTTCCCACCACGGCAGTTTATGACGTGGTCACCAGCTTCACCCGTGCGCCTGATTACGGCCTGTTCACCCTGTGGATTGACGGCGTAGCCGTGGGAGAGATCATGGATGGCTATAACGCCACTGTGGATCTGGTGCAAAGTACAGCTACCGGCATTGCGCTGACCGCAGGCACCCACACTCTGACCATTCTTTTGGACGGCAAGAACGAAGCGGCCCGTAACTATGCACTTGGCATCGACTATATTGAATTCCTGGGTAGCCGGGAGATTGCCGAAACGGTCAGCGATCCGCTGGACACTGTCCGAGAGGCGGCTTGTGCCCAACTGGAGACATATAAGAATGAGGCTCTTACCTCCTGCACCGAGCTGCAAAAGCAGTACCTGATTAAGGCAGCAGCCTTGGGTGCTGTGGAAATCTGGAAGGCAGCCGACGAGACAGCCATTGCTGCCGCTCTAGCCGCTGCAAAGGCTGAGTTGGATACTGTCCTTGCCACGCAGTACAAAGAGACCATTGAAATTGATGAGCCTGATGATGTCTTTCTCGAAGGCGGTGTGATGGCTGCGACCTATATGACCGACTATTCCTCCGCTGCAGAGCCCCATGCTCAGGGGTTGGATGCAAGCATCTGGAGCAACGGCGCACATTTCTTCTGGATTCCCGCCGAAGGTGACTGGGCAGAGTTTGCCATTACGCTGCCCTACGATACCAATTATGATATCTCCTTTGCCTATACGACCGCCCATGATTATGCAGCTTATGATGTTTATTTCAACGGCGAAAAGCTGGCATCGGTGGATGCCTACGGCACCGTAGGCGTATCCGAGTTGAACCTTGGCAAGCACAGCTATGCCGCAGGCACTTATACGCTGAAGATCGTCTGCACCGGCAAGAATGCTGCCTCCGGCAACTACGGTGTGGGTATTGACCATATCATTTTCTACCCTGAGATCGGTATTGCCCAGTACAAGGAGGCTGCCTGCAAGGCACTGGAGAGCTACAAGTCCTCCGATGACTACACCGCTGCCCAGTGGACGACCGTGCAGAACAACGTTTCGCAGTGGAAGGATATCATCAATGCCGCCACCACTACAGAGGAGGTACTCTCTCTGTTGGCCGATGCGAAGATGGCACTGGACAAAATCTCCACAGGCTATGTGGACTACGATAATGTGGTTTTTGATCCCTCCAAGACACCTGCAGACTTCGGCTGGAGCACCGATGAGGACAATTACACCAACTGGAATTTGACCTCTCAGGGCGAACCCTTCTATATTTCCTATCCCGGCTCCGGCAGCAAGCGGATCTGGAAGGACATCATTGACGATCCCGATAATTTTACTCTCAGCCTTACGGTAAAGGTAGGGGAGAAGCGAGCCTACGTGGAACTTATGGGTGTGACCGTAGAACTCAACTGCGAGGGCGGCAACACCAACCAGATCTTCGACAAGGAGAGCTGGAACTGGTACGATGCGGAGGATCAGATCTGTCATGTGACCGTTGCCCGTGCCAATGGCGGCGATCTGAACATCAAGCTGACAGGCAAGGGTAATGCAAGCTCGGTTACCTACAGCAAGAAGGTTACAGATCCCGAAAATGAGAATCTCTTCCTCGGCATCATCGACGAAGGCGGCTCTGCCTACTTCTCCGATGTATCCGCCGGTGGCCTGGATGCGCAGGATGTTTCCGCCTTCGGCTGGGATACCGACGAGATCGGCGGCAAGAAGGATTTCTCCGGCTGGACTTCCATTGACGGCATCAACATCACCGCCAACCATGAGGGTACCACAGGCAACCACCGCATCTGGAAAAATCTTATCTCCAATCAGCAGGACTTCTCCGTCTCCATGACCGTGCTGGAAAATGCACAGTCCTCCGTCTATGTCAAGGTACTGGGACAGACTGTGGAGCTGGACGGCAGAAACGGCGACGGCAATCAGCTGGGCGTGAAACTCAACGGTGAATTCAAGGAGTGGGTCTATGCCGAGAATTGTCAGGCAGAGCTGTTCCTTAGCCGCAAGGACGGCGGCGATATCGTTGTCAGCGTTTTGGGCGAAAATTCCCAAGTCCTTGCCGGTTATACCCTGACGCCCAGCGAGGAGAGCGTCAATGTGGAGCTGGGCATCTATGCCGGCACCGCTTCTTTCCGCAATGTAAAGGTAGGAGGATCGGTGATCCCCTTTACCAAGGCGGTTTTTGCAGGAGACCTGGTCGGTGCCTGGACGAGCGAACTGGTGGCAGATATGGAAGAAAACCAGCGCCGTGAGATCACGACTGTGAGCTGTGCTCCTGTAGCGTCCACCATCAGCGGTTTCCGGAGCGATCTGATCATCATTGCCCACGGTCTGGAGGATCTGATTTCCGATGTCAGTGCATCAGAGTTCAAGGCGGAGTATTCCGCTCTCGTGGCAGATGTGGCAGAGAACAGCCTCCCCACTACGACCATTGTTCTCACCGGCCTGCCCTATGTGACAGATGCGGCGCTGGGTGATGTGACGTTGGAAACCTATGCCGCCTATAATGCTGCCATTCAGGCAGCGGCAGCGGCCAACGGTTTCCTCTATGCCGACCTCTATGCCGCCATGGGCGACGCTGCCTGGACGGTGAAGGAGGACGGAAAAACCCTGAATAATGCAGGCTGTAGCCTGGTTGCCGGCGAAATTTTAGAGGAATTGATGCGATCCTGCCCCTGCCTTGCTTTGAACAGCAACTTCGATCTGGTGCTGCGTTCTCTGCCTGAGGCAGAGTTGACCGAGGCTGCTCTGACGGCCTTCCAAAGCGCCTCCGATGCCGCTGCTATGTCTGCCGCTGTGGAGGCAAAGGGGCTGGGTCTGTGTTTGAAACTGTACCGTGGACTGAGCAGTGATTTGCAGGCAATGGTAATCAATGGACTTCTGACTGTGGATCGCTCTGCTTTGGCTGACCATGAAAGCGCCAATACCCTTTTCCTGAAGACCTGTATGGAGATCTCCCGCAGCAATCTCAGAGAGGAAAAAATCGGCGTGCCCTTCGGCACTTATGTAGCAGTAGGCGACAGTATTACCGAGGGCTCCGGCGCTCTGCATACCGAGGACAACTGGGTCTACACCCTGGGCGATTTGATCACATCGCTACAGGGCAGCAGAGTCAATACGATCGATAAGGGCATTTCGGGCACCAGAATGTGTTCCGACGTGGGCTTTGCCCCAGCCGCCAAGGATACGGTGCAGGAGTATATCGTTGCCAATCATCCCGATCTCCTGACCATCTCCTACGGAATCAACGACTATCATGTGGGCACCACCTATGAAACCTTTATTTCCACCTACGATACTTATTTGGCAGAGGTTAAGGCAGGCTGCCCCAATGCAGTGGTTATGGTGTTGGGTCTGGGAGCCAAGGGCAATTTTGACGAGAGTTCCGGGGATATTATCAAATGGAATGCGGGAATTAAGACGCTGGCAGAGAAGTACGACTTTATCTATGCGGATACCTACCACGATCTCCGTGGTGTGGAATGGCTGCTGGCGGACGGTCTGCACCCTAATAACGCAGGATACCGTGTAATGGCCAATGCTGTGCTTCGTGCGCTAAACGCTTATGTCCATTTGAGTAATGACTCCGGCGAGATCGCACAGCCTGAGTTGATCAAGACTCCCGGTGACTTTGGCTGGGGGTCCGACAGCGAGGACTTCAACGGCTGGACGGCAACGGATGAGACAAATCTCTCCGTAACCTATGCCCAGACCGTCAACGGCAGAGTCTGGAAGGGTCTGCTGAGCGATCTGGATAACTTTACCATCGATCTGGATGTGACCAACGACAATAGTTCTTCCACCTATATCAAGGTACTGGGTGTAATCATCGAGCTGGACTCCAACAACGGCGACGGCAACCAGACCTTTATGAAGGTGGGTGGCGTGAACTACGATTGGCTCAGCGGCAACGGCTGCAAGTTCCACGTGACCATTGCA
>JAZNVK010000283.1:0-32067 GCA_045592805.1 Faecousia sp. | reverse complement strand
GAATGGTGAATGGTGGAGGTATGGGCTCCGCCCATGGAATTGAAATTAAGTCAAATCGATGTTTATCGGCCTGATTGCTTCCGTCTAAATCCACCTTTTCAATAGAAGTACAGGCTACCGAAAAGCCATGTCATTGCGAGGAGGGCGTAAGCCCGACGTGGCAATCCGTTCCAAAAATGTTTCAATTATATGGAAATTTCGTGTAAAAACGGTAGTTTTTAAGGATGCGGATTGCCACGGCCACAAGTGGCCTCGCAATGACATTGCGTATTTGATACCTGATTCATAGCCTGAAAATTCTCCTAATACGGGAGCCTTTGGTTGCGCCAAACTGTTCGTCAAATTTCTGTTTGACGGTGCTGCTATGGCTCAGCCCAGGAAGACGTCCATGGCCAGCATGAGGCAGAAGCCTGCCAGGAGGGCGTAGGTGGCACCTCGCTGGCTGCCATGGGCATGGGTCTCGGGGATCATCTCATCGCTGATAACATAGAGCATAGTGCCGCCGGCAAAGGCCAGGGCAAAGGGTAAAATGGCTGCAGAGATGCTGACGGCAAAATAGCCCAGAAGGGTGCCTACCACTTCCACCAGACCTGTGGCCAGGGCGCAGAAGAAGGTGCGCTTGCGGCTCATGCCTGCGGCCAGCATGGGGGCGATGATGACCATGCCCTCGGGGATGTTCTGCAGGGCAATACCACCGGCCACGGTGAGTGCGCCGCTGGGGTCATCGGTACCGAAGCTGACACCGGCGGCGATGCCTTCCGGGAAATTATGAATGGCGATGGCCATGACAAAGAGCAGCACCTTGCCCAGGCGCTCCTCGCCCTTGGGGTGGGACTCCTGCTCCACACCTGCCAGGCGGTGGAGGTGAGGCACCAGACGGTCTGCCAGGTTCAGGCAAAAAGCGCCGCAGAAAATACCTGCCACCGTAATGAGCAAGGGATATTTCCCCTCACCCTCCAGAGAGGGCAGGATCAAGCCCACCACCGCTGCCGCCAGCATAACTCCTGCGGCAAAGGCCATGACAATATCGCTGAATTTATGGGTCATCCGCTTAAAGGCAAAGCCCAGGATAGAGCCGATCACCGTCGCTCCGCCTACGCCTAAAGCGGTCAGTAAAACCAATTCCATTGTTTTGCCTCCTTTTACTCTTCCTTACATCATACCCGAAATCAGGCAAAAAGTCCAGTGCTGCAGAAAGTTTTCCCCTGAAAGTCTTGACGATAGAGGAGAATTTGATAAAATATAGAAAGATAAAAAGGAGGCGCATCCGATTGAACAGCGCAGAACTGCATTATAAGAAGATGACCGAGACGAAAGTCTCCGCACTGATCCTGCGGCTGGGGATTCCTACCACCATCTCCATGCTCATCACCAACATCTACAACATGGCCGACACCTACTTTGTGGGTACGCTGGGCGAGAGTGAACAGGCCGCAACGGGCATCTTGTTTGCGCTCCAGGCCATTATCCAGGGTATTTCCTTTATGCTGGGTCACGGCTCCGGCACCAATGTGGCCAAGGCACTGGCTGACAGGGACACCAAAGAGGCAAGTACTTACGTTTCCACAGCCTTTTTCTCCGGCGCTGCCATTGGCAGCCTGATCACAGTGCTGGGGCTGTGCCTTCTGACGCCGCTGATGCGGCTGCTGGGCAGCACGGAGACCATTCTGCCCTTCGCCAGGGACTACGGCTTCTGGGTACTGGTCTCCTGCCCCTTTATGGTCTGCTCCCTGATTTTGAACAACAACCTGCGCTTTGAGGGCAAGGCATTTTTTGCCATGTTCGGTCTGACCACCGGCGGACTGCTGAACATCTTCGGTGACTGGCTGTTGGTGAGCCGGCTGGGGTTGGGGGTCTACGGGGCAGGTCTTTCCACCGCCATTTCTCAGTTTATCAGCTTTGCAATTCTTCTGGTCATGCACTATAAGACCGCCCAGGGCAGGATCTCCTTCCGGTATATCAGCCACAAATTCCGCGTGTATTTCACCATTATGCGGGTGGGCTTCCCTTCCCTGATCCGTCAGGGTCTCACTGCCCTCTCCGGCAGCCTCTTAAACAACCTGACCAAGCCCTTTGAGGATGCGGCCATTGCCGCCATGAGCGTGGTGAACCGCTATTCCATGTTCGTCATGTGCGTTGGCCTGGGCATCGGCCAGGGCTTCCAGCCCGTGGCGGCCTTTAACTATGAGGCAAAGAAATACGATCGGGTGAAGCGTGGCCTGCTCTTTACCATTTGCTTCGGTTTGATTTTTGTGGGAATGATGTCCACGGTGAGCCTGATTTTTGCTGAGGAGATCGTGAGGCTGTTCCAGGAGAGTCCGGCGGTCATTGAGGTGGGCGCTGTGGCGCTGCGCTATTCCGCTGCCGCCCTGTGCTTTATGCCTCTGAGCATCCCCGTGAACATGCTCTACCAGAGCATCCGCAAGGCAGGTATTGCGTCACTCCTTGCTACATTACGTTCCGGTGCGCTGCTGATCCCCATTCTGCTCATCGGCGTACCCATTCTGGGTCTGAAGGGTATTCAGATCGCCCAGCCCCTGTCTGACCTGCTGACCGGCCTGATCTCCATCCCCTTTATTATTCACTTCCTGCACAGTACGCCAAAGGAGAACCCATGAAATACAACACTGTAATTCCTGCCCGTTTTCTTGCCCGACCGAATCGCTTTATTGCAAAGGTGGAGCTGGAAGGTCGGGAGGAAACTGTCCATGTGAAAAATACCGGCCGCTGTAAGGAGTTGCTGGTGCCGGGAAACACCGTTTATCTCGCCCTCGGAGAAAATCCCCGGCGGAAGACCAAATATGATCTCATCGCCGTGGAAAAACGGCCGGGGCTGCTGATCAACATGGACTCCCAGCTGCCCAATGACGCTGCGGCGCAGTGGCTGCCCAAAAGCGGTCTCTTCTCCGAAAAGGCCGTCATTCGCCGTGAGGTCACTTACGGCGCTTCCCGTTTTGATCTCTATGTGGAGGACGGGGATCGGAGAGCCTTTCTGGAGGTCAAGGGCGTGACCTTAGAGCAGGACGGGCTGGCCAGCTTTCCCGATGCTCCCACAGAACGGGGGATTAAGCATCTGAAGGAGCTGAGCGCCAGCCTTTCGGAGGGCTATGAGGCCTATGTGCTCTTCGTGATCCAGATGAAGGGGGTTCACAGCTTCTGCCCCAATGAGAAAACCCATGCGGCCTTTGCCGAAGCGCTGCGGCAGGCAGCAAAGGATGGGGTGAAGGTGCTGGCAATGGACTGTCTGGTCCGTCCGGACAGCATGGAGATCGATCAGCCCGTGCCGGTGATCCTTTGAGTTGACTTTTACGCTGTAATGCGCTATAGTATAGAAAACATTCCCACGGAGGAAAATACAATGCTGAATTTGCGAAATTATCCCTGTATCTATCAGGGCGGCAAGCTGATCCCTGCCGCCGACGGAGCGGGCAAGGACAAGACCATGGCCTACCGTGTGCTGGCCGCCCACAACACCTCCGGCAACATGGACAGCCTGAAGCTGAAATTTGATGCTATGGCCTCCCATGATATCACCTATGTGGGCATCATCCAGACCGCCCGTGCCTCGGGTCTGAAGGAATTCCCTCTGCCCTATGTGCTGACCAACTGCCACAACTCCCTCTGCGCCGTAGGCGGCACCATCAACGAGGATGACCATGTTTTCGGTCTCTCCGCTGCCAAGCGCTACGGCGGCGAGTTCGTGCCTGCCCACCAGTCCGTCATCCACAGCTATATGCGTGAGATGTATGCCGGGGGCGGCCGGATGATCCTGGGCTCTGACTCCCACACCCGTTACGGTGCTTACGGCACCATGGCCATCGGTGAGGGCGGCCCGGAGCTGGTGAAGCAGCTGCTGCAGAAAACCTATGACATCCAATACCCCCGTGTGGTGGCGGTGTACTTAACCGGCAAGCCCAGAGCCGGTGTGGGTCCCCAGGACATTGCCCTGGCGCTGATCGGTGCTACCTTCCATAACGGCTTTGTGAAAAACAGCGTTATGGAGTTCTTTGGCCCCGGCGTTGGCAATCTGTCCATGGACTACCGCAACGGCATCGACGTCATGACCACGGAGACCAGCTGCTTAAGCTCCCTGTGGCAGACCGACGAGACCGTAAAAAAGAGCCTCCTTGCCCACGGCAGAGCCGATGCCTACCAGGAGCTGAAGCCTATGGAGGGCGCCTGTTACGATGCCGCCATTGAGGTGGATCTGAGCAAGGCGGAGCCTATGATTGCCCTCCCCTTCCACCCCAGCAACACCTATACCATTCGGGAATTCAACGAGAATTTAGAGGATATTCTTGCCAAGGTGGATGAAGATACGGTCAAGACCCTGGGTCTGAAATCCCCTCCCGCTCCCCTGCGCAACAAGATCCGCAACGGCAAGTTCTATGCCGATCAAGGCGTGATTGCAGGCTGCAGCGGCGGCACTTATCAGAATCTGGTAAAAGCTGCGGAAATTCTGAAGGGCAAGCCCCTGGGAGACGGCCATTTCTGGCTCTCCTGCTATCCTGCCAGCCAGCCGGTGCTCATGGAACTGATGCGTCAGGGCGCTCTGGAACAGCTGATGGCCTCCGGCGCTTCCATCCGTTCCGCCTTCTGCGGCCCCTGCTTCGGCGCAGGCGACGTGCCTGCCAACGGCGCATTCTCCATCCGTCACTCCACCCGCAACTTCCCCAACCGTGAGGGCTCCAAGCCCACGGACGGGCAGGTGGCCTATGTGGCACTGATGGACAGCCGATCCATTGCCACCTCCGCTCTGAACGGCGGTGCCATCACCCCGGCCACAGAGCTTGCGGATCTGACGGAAGATCCCGCCTGCCTGGAATACCGCTTCAACGACACGCCCTACCGCCGGGTCTATCACGGCGTGGGCAAGGCAGATCCCGAAGCGCCTCTGGTTTTCGGCCCCAACATTGCCGACTGGCCGGAGCAGATCCCCCTGCCGGAGGATTTGCTGATCACTGTGGCCTCCGCCATCTATGATCCCGTCACCACCACCGACGAGCTGATCCCCTCCGGCGAGACCTCCTCCTACCGCAGCAATCCCCTGCGCCTCAGCGAATTTGCCCTGAGCCGCAAGGATCCCCAATATGTGGCAAGAGCCAAGGCGGTTCTTGCCCGGGAGAAGGCACGCAGAGCCGACGGTGCAATCCCCCGGGACTACGACCCCGTCAGAACCGGTCTGGGCAGCGCTGTCATGGCCATCCGTCCCGGCGACGGCTCTGCCCGTGAGCAGGCCGCCTCCTGCCAGAGAGTGCTGGGCGGTGTAGCAAACTTCTGTGAAGATTTCGCCACCAAGCGCTACCGCAGCAACGTGATCAACTGGGGTATGCTGCCCTTTACCGTGGAGCATATCGCAGACTACAATATGCAGCCCGGTGATCAGGTCTATGTCCCCGGCATCCGTCAGGCACTGTTGGGCGATGCTTCCGCCATGGAAGCCACATTGATCCAGGGTGAGAAGCAGACTCCCATTACCCTGAAGCTGGAAAACCTCAGCCGGGAAGAGCGGGATATCATCCTCTCCGGCTGCCTGATCAACTATTACGCATAAAAATGACCTCCCTGCAAAGCTGCAGGGAGGTTTTTTACAGCACTGCATGGAGCAGCATACAAAGAATTATACCAAAGGCAGTGGGAAGCAAGGCGGCGACGGCTGTCCATTTGAAGCTTCCCGTCTCTTTTTTTACGGTCAGGAGCGTGGTGGTACAGGGCCAATGGAAGAGGAAGAAAACCAGCATACACAGGGAATTCTGCCATGTCCAGCCGTTTTGCAGCAGAATCTGGGACATTTCCGCCTCTGTATGGGCAGCCTCCCCATAGCCTGTGGCGGCGGTGAGGGTCATCATCAAAATGGGCAGCACCAGCTCATTGGCAGGACTTCCCAGAAGGAAAGCCAGCAGCACCGCACCGCTGAAGCCCATCAGGGCGGCAGGTGCATCCAAAAAACCCGCGGCATGGAGCAGAAGGCTCTGCCCATCAAGCGTAATATTGGCAAGACACCAGATCAGCAGACCGGCCGGCGCAGCCACTGCCAGCGCCCTACCCAGCACAAAGAGGCATCGGTCCCGGAGGGAACGCAATATCACCTGACCCACATGGGGTCTGCGGTAAGGCGGCAGCTCCAGCACAAAGGAAGAGGACTCTCCTCTCAGAAGCGTACGGCTCAGAAGTCCCGATGCCAGCAGCGTTATAAAAACCGACAAAAGCAGGCAGCCAGTCAGCATTGCCGCGCTCAGCAGCGTTCTGTCGTGAAAGCACAGAGCGATCAGAAAGAGCAGCCCGGGAAAGCGGCCGTTACAGGGGACGAGGCTGTTGGTCACAATGGCGATCAGCCGCTGCTTCTTCGAGCGAATGATGCGGCAACCGGTGACACCTGCGGCATTGCAGCCCAGACCCATACACAGGGTCAGCGCCTGTTTTCCGCAAGCCCCGACCTGCGCAAAGCGCCGATCCAGCAGGAAGGCGACCCGCGGCAGATAGCCCAGATCCTCCAGCAGCGTAAACAGAGGAAAGAAAATGACCATGGGCGGCAGCATTACCGCAACCACCCGTGCGGCGGTGGCATAGGCGCCGTCCAGCAAGGCCGAGGCGATCACAGAGGGCAGACCGATGGTCTCTGCACCACGCCAAAGCAGCTGCCCCAGCCGATCAAAGCACCATTGCAGACCCTGAGAGGGGTAGTTTGCTCCCTGAATGGTCAGCCAGAAGACCAGAAAAAGCAGCAGCAGGAGGATGAGCCTGCCCCAGAGGGGATGGAGCAGGAAACGATCCAGGCGCTGGGTCAGGGTGGCTCTGTCCGACTTCTCACGGTGCAGCACTTCCCGGGCAAGCGCTTCCGCACGGTGAATACAGCTCTCCTCATCCGCAGCTTGCGCACAGCTTGACGGTGCAAAGCCATCGCAGACCAGCCGCACCGCCTCCTGCAGTTCCTCCAAGCCCTGACCCTTTCCGGCAGCAGCGGCGATGACAGGGACCTGCAGGCGGCTTTCCAGCCGTGGAATATCGATCCGTTTCCCCTCCCGTTCCGCTTCGTCCATCAGATTCACGCAGACCACCGCTCGCGGAAAACGGGAGAGCAGACGCAGCGTCAAAATCAGACTCCGCTCCAGACAGGTGGCATCGCAGAGGATCACCAGACAATCGGTCTGCTCCGAAACCAGAAACTCCCCCGCCACCTGTTCCTCTGCGGACTGTCCCTCTGTGCTGTAGCTTCCGGGCAGATCCGTGACGGTATAGTTCCTGCCTTTATAAGTATAGTATCCCCGTGCCAGCTCTACGGTCTTGCCGCACCAGTTCCCCGTGTGCTGATGCAGGCCGGTGAGGGCGTTAAAGAGGGTACTTTTTCCCACATTGGGATTGCCTGCCAATGCCACACGCCTCATAGGATCAGCTCCCCAAAGATCCGCTTTCCGTCGCTGCTGCGGAGCGCCAGCATGCTGCCACGAACTTCATACAACGCAGATGTACCACGGGGTCCCAAGCGCAGGCAGCGCACATAAGTGCCTCCCGTCAGACCGTGGGACAGCAGACTCCGACGCAGCTCCTTTCCGCACTCCACACGTGTTACCCGCAGACTCTGCCCCGGAGTCAGTTGATTCAGCGTAAGCTCTGTCATTGCGCTCCCTCCATTCTTCACTCCAGTGTATGCGAAATCTGGCGGAGGGTGAGCGGAAAGAGCGAAAAATTCAGGTCACAGGTTGGCATTTTCGGCGTCCCGGGCGCATAGACTTGCGGAAGGAATATTTTTAGGGGGGCTTATATGGAAGCGACATTTTTTCTGGGTGCCTGTACCGGCAAGGGCTTTGTTTCCCACTACGACGCACTGTTTTCGGAAGCGGATACCGTAAGCATTATCAAGGGCGGCCCCGGCTGCGGCAAATCCACCTTTATGCGCGCCATTGGGGCAGCAGCACGGGAACGGGGGCTGGATGTGACCTACATTCTCTGCTCCTCAGATCCCGATTCTCTGGACGGTCTTCTGCTCCCCCAACTGGGTCTGGCCTTTGCCGACGGTACAGCACCCCACGTGCTGGAGCCGGGACTCTGCGGTGGGAGCATGAATTATCTGAATTTCGGGGACTACTACGACCGCAGCGCCATGCGCAAAAATGAGGCAGAAATCCTGGCCATTCAAGCACAAAATCAGGGGCAATATCCCACGGTCACAGCCTGCCTTGCCGCCTCCGATGCTCTGACGGAGATTTTTCACCGGCAAACTTCGCTCCCATGCTACGAGGAGGAGCTTGCAGCCATTGCGGAATGTCTCTGCCTGTCCAGCCTGAAGCCTGTGGGCGATCAGGGGCAGGTATATAAACGTTTTCTCCACGCACTGACCCCCAAGGGGCTCTATCTCTGCCGCAAAACCCCTGCTGCCCTGTGCAAGAAGGTCTATCTGATGAAGGATCACTATTATCTGGCGCCGAAGGTGCTGTCTCACATCATCGGGCAGGCTAAGGACATGGGGCATCGCTGCATCGTCTGCTACAGTCCCCTGTTGGCGGGGGATCTGCCTGTTCACCTGCTGCTGCCCGATGCCGGTGTGGCCTTCCTCTCGGAGAATCGGGAGATGAGCTACGGTGAGCCCTGCTTCTGTCAGATCGATCTGGACTCCACCCTACCGCCCATGCTGCGACGGGAGCTGGATGTGTATCTGAATCTGCAGGCCACCCTCTGCACCCGTGCCGTCAGCCACCTACGGGAGGCCAAGCGCCTCCACGACCGTATGGAGCAGCTTTGCAAGCCCTTCGTCAACTTCTCCGCCATCACCGCCCTGACTCAAAAGACTGTCAAGGAGATTTTCGGGTAAAGCGAAAAGCATAACCGACAGAAACAGCAGCAAACAGAAATTTGTCGAACTGTTGGAGGCAGCCAAAGCCTTCCGTATTAGGAGGATTTTCAGGCTATGAATCAGGTATCAAATACGCAATGTCATTGCGAGGCCACTTGTGGCCGAGGCAATCCGTATCCTTAGAACCCTCCGTTTTATACCAAATTCCCATATAATCGAAACATTTTTGGAACGGATTGCCACGTCGGGCTTACGCCCTCCTCGCAATGACATGACTTTTCGGTAGACTATTCCTCTATTGAAAAGATGGATTTAGGTGGAAGCCAACAGACCGATAAACATCTATTTGACGGTAGTGCCAAAGGAGAACGGATTGCCACACCAGTGTGCGCACTGGTTCGCAATGACAGACTTGATACAGCAGACGACAGACCGATAAGAATCTATTTGACGATAGTGCCAGCAGCAACCCCCTGTGTCCCCCTTGAAAAGGGGGAGGTCGTTAATTGGCGGTACAGGCGACAGCTCGAAAATCATCTATTTGAAGATGGTGCAACAAACAGTTTTATGCATAAAAAGACTCCCGAGGGACGGAATTTTCCGTCTCTCGGGAGCTTCTTTCATCATTTACAGCTCGGCAATGACTTCTACTTCTACCAGGACACCCTTGGGCAGAGCGGAGACCGCCACGCAGGAACGGGCAGGCTTGGAGGTGAAGTACTTGGCATAGACCTCGTTAAAGGCGGCGAAGTTGCCCATGTCCGTCAGGAAGCAGAGGGTCTTGACAGCCTTGTCAAAGGAAGTACCTGCGGCCTCCAGAACAGCCTTCAGGTTCTGCATCACCTGCTCGGTCTGGCCGGTGATATCAGCAGCTTCTACATTACCCGTAGCAGGGTCAATGGGAATCTGGCCGGAGGTGTAGAGCAAGTTGCCGGTCTTCATTGCCTGGCTGTAGGGGCCGATGGCAGCGGGGGCTTTCTCGGTGAACACTTTTTCCATAGATATTTCCTCCTGTTGTTTTTCTTATATTATAGCCTGTTAATTCCTCTTTTGTCAATTTTTTCTTTTGGAATGATTGCATTACCGAAAACAATCTGGTACAATGTGAAAAATTGGAGGGATGATTATGAGAATTGTCGTAAAGGTCGGCACTTCCACCCTGGCACATGCCGGAGGACGGCTGAACATCCGTCGGGTGGAGCTGCTGTGCAAGGTGCTCAGCGACCTGAAAAACGCAGGGCATGAGATCCTGCTGGTCTCCTCCGGTGCTATCGGCATGGGCGTGGGCAAGCTGGGCTTACGGCAGCGGCCTTCCGATGTGCCGGGCAAGCAGGCCGCCGCTGCCGTGGGGCAGTGTGAGCTGATGTATGTCTATGACAAGCTCTTTTCCGAATATCACCACACCGTGGCGCAAATTCTTCTGACAGGCAGCGATGTCTCCGACCCCAAGCGTCGGGAGAATTTCCACAACACCCTCTTCCGTCTGCTGGAATGGGGTGCGCTGCCCATTCTCAATGAGAACGACACCGTAGCCACCGAGGAGATCGTCATCGGTGACAACGATACCCTGTCTGCCATTGTGGCGGTCAGTGCAAAAGCGGATCTGCTGGTTCTGCTGTCGGACATTGACGGCCTCTACACCGCCGACCCCCACAACGAGGCAACTGCAAAGCTGATCCCCTACGTGGACGAGCTGACAGAGGAAATTATGGCTCTGGCCGGAGGCAGCGGCTCTGCCCTGGGTACCGGCGGCATGGCAACAAAGCTCCGTGCCGCAGGAACAGCCATGGAGGCCGGTATCGACATGGTCATTGCCAACGGCGCCGATCCGGAGCTGCTGTACCATATTGTGGAGGGCAAGGCCGTGGGAACACGCTTTCAGGGGAGGAAGAGAACATGACTACCTTAGAACAGATGAAGCTGGCGAAAGCCGCCGCACCCAAGCTGGCATTCTGCACCACGGAGCAGAAAAATCAGGCGCTATTTGCCATGGCAGCGGCGCTTCAGCGCTGCACAGCATCGATATTAGCCGCAAATGCCCTGGATCTGGAGGCCGCGAAGGGCAGTGTATCCACCGTCATGCTGGATCGGCTGGCACTGAGCGAAAGCCGCATTGCAGCCATGGCCGAGGGTATCCGTCAGGTGGCGGAGCTGCCCGATCCCGTGGGCGAGGTTCTGGCAAGAGAGGTCCGTCCCAACGGACTGGTCATTGAGAAAACCGCTGCCCCCCTGGGCGTGATCGCTATCATTTACGAAAGCCGTCCCAACGTATCCTCCGATGCCGCCGCCCTGTGCATCAAGAGCGGCAACGCCTGCATCCTGCGGGGCGGCAAAGAGGCCCACGGCTCTGCCGCCGCCATTGTAGGAGCCCTGAAGGAGGGCCTGGCAGCGGTGGGCCTGGACGGGGAGCTGATCCAGCAGATCGAGGACACCAGCCGCCGGAGCGCCACGGAGCTGATGCTGGGGGTGGGCTATATTGACCTGCTGATCCCCCGTGGGGGTGCAGGGCTGATCCGTGCCTGCACGGAAAATGCCAAGGTTCCCTGCATCCAGACCGGCACGGGCATCTGCCATATTTATGTGGACAAGGCCGCCGATTTGGACATGGCGCTGCGGATCCTGGACAATGCCAAGACCAGCCGTCCCTCGGTGTGCAATGCCTGTGAGGTCTGCCTGGTACACGGGGACATTGCGGCGCAGTTCCTGCCCAGAATGAAGGAACGGCTGGGCAATCGGGTGGAATTCCGCGCCTGTGAGAGGGCGCTGCCCCTCTGCGGCGGCAAGGCCGCAGGCGAAGCGGATTTTGACACGGAATTCCTGGACTATATTCTGGGCGTTAAGGTGGTGGACAGCAGCGATGCTGCAATCATGCACATTGCCCGTCACTCCACCGGTCACAGTGAGGCCATTATCACCTCCGATGCAGAAACTGCTGCCAGGTTCACAAGACAGGTGGACAGCGCTGCGGTCTATGTCAACGCCTCCACCCGTTTCACAGACGGGGGCGAATTCGGTCTGGGCTGCGAGATGGGTATCTCCACGCAAAAACTCCATGCCAGAGGCCCCATGGGTCTGCGGGAGCTGTGCGCATACAAATACATTGTCCGTGGCAACGGACAGATCCGCTGAGGTGAGCGCTATGAAGAAAATCGGATTTATCGGCGTAGGAAATATGGGCGGCGCACTGGCTGCCCGTGTGATCCATGATTTCTCGGAGGAAACGCAGATCCTGGTCAGCAGCCGAACCCTGGAAAAGGCCATGTCCTTTGCTGAAGAATGGGAGGTTACCGCTCTGAGTAACCGTGCGCTGGCAGCCACTGCGGAGATCATTTTCCTTGGGGTCAAGCCCCAAAAAATGCAGGGACTTTTTGAGGAGATCGCACCTGTGCTGCAACAGCGGCAGGATCGGTTTGTGCTGGTATCCATGGCGGCAGGTCTGACCGCCGAGCAGATCGGACAGATGGCAGGCTGCCCCTGTCCCGTGCTGCGGATCATGCCCAACACCCCCTGCCGTTACGGCAAGGGTGTCATCCCCTACTGCGGCAACGCCGCTGCCACAGAGGAGAACTTCCAAAGCCTGGAGGCGCTTCTGGCCTCCTGCGGCTGGGTCTTCCCCCTGGAGGAGGGGCTGATGGATGCTGCAGGCGCCGTCAGCGGCTGCGGCCCGGCCTTTGCCTATCTCTTTATTGAGGCACTGGCCGACGGCGGTGTCGCCTGCGGTCTGCCCCGCGCCACTGCCCAGAAGCTGGCTGCACAGATGCTCTCCGGTGCGGCAGAAACGGCGCTGAAAAGCAATATGCACCCCGGTCAGCTGAAGGACGAAGTCTGCTCCCCCGGCGGCAGCACCATTGCCGGTGTCCGGGCGCTGGAGGAGGGCGGTTTCCGTGCCGCCGCACAAAATGCCGTCCTTGCCGCCTGGAAGCGCAGCCGGGAATTGGGAAAATAAAGGCAAAAACAGGATCGCTTTTTAGCGATCCTGTTTGTTTTTTCTTAGACGCGCCAGTCGGAGAGATAGGCCTCCTGCTCGGGGGTCAGAGTATCGATCTCGAAGCCTGCGCCCCGAAGCTTCAAGAGAGAGACCGCATCGTCGATGGACTTGGGTACCTCGTAGACCTGCTTGTCCAGATTCTTGCCGTTCTTGAGCATATACTCCAGAGACAGCGCCTGGACGGAGAAGCTGGTATCCATGATCTCGGCGGGGTGGCCGTTGCCGGAGGCCAGGTTCACCAGACGACCCTCGGCCAGCAGGTTCAGCACTCTGCCGTCGGGCAGCTCATAGCCCATGATCTCATTTCTGCGCTTATAGACCTTCACTGCCATCTCTTCCAGCTCCACGCCGTTGACCTCTACATTGAAATGGCCGGCATTGGCCAGGAAGGCATTGTGCTTCATGACCTCGAAGTGGCGACGGGTGATGACATCCTTGCAGCCGGTGGTGGTGATGAAAATATCTCCCTGGGGCGCTGCCTTGTCCATGGGCATAACTCTGCAGCCGTCCATAGATGCCTCCAGCGCCTTGATGGGGTCGATCTCCGTGACGATGACATCGGCACCCATGCCCTTGGCACGCATGGCAACACCTCTGCCGCAGTAGCCATAGCCTGCAACCACTACGGTCTTACCGGCTACCAGCAGGTTGGTGGTATGCATCACGGCATCCCAGACGGACTGGCCGGTGCCGTACTTATTGTCGTAATAATGCTTGCACTTGGCATCGTTGACATTCATCATGGGGAAGGGCAGAATTCCCTCCTTGGCACGGGCGAAGAGACGGTGGATGCCGGTGGTGGTCTCCCCCGCACCGCCGATGATATGATCGCCCAGGTGGGCATAGTCGCCGCCGAGCAGATCCAGCAGGTCGCCGCCGTCATCGATGATCAGGTCGGGATGGCAGGACAGCGCCTCTACCAGAAGCGCCTTGTACTCATCGCTATTAACACCGTGCATGGCATAGGTCTCCACGCCCATGGAGGCAAGACCGGCAGCCACATCGTCCTGGGTGGACAGGGGGTTACAGCCTGTGGCATGAACCTCCGCGCCGCCGGCAGCCAGACACAGAGCCAGATAGGCGGTCTTGGCTTCCATATGGATGGAGATGGTGATCTTCTTTCCCGCAAAGGGCTTCTCCTGCTCAAAACGGGCGCGGATGGCGCTGAGGGCAGGCATAAAATCCTGCACCCATTGGATCTTCATTCTGCCGTAATCGGCAAGGGACATATCTCTAACATGGCTCATAGTATAAACCTCCGCAAAATTCTGATCATATCATAACATATAGGGAAAGATTTTTCAACTGCCTGACAAAATTCATACTTTATTTATAGACAAAAGATGGATTATGCGTTACAATAGGCTTACTTCCAAAGGAGGCAGCTTATGGGAAAACTGAAACGTAACTATAACCGCTTCGTCTTCAAGCACCGTAACAAGGGCATCCCCAATCTCATGACCTGGATCTGCGCGGGCAATGCCATTGTGTTCCTGCTGTGGCGGTTCTTTGATATTCCGCTGCCCGCTATGCTGTACTTTAACGGCGGCGCCATTATGCAGGGCGAGGTCTGGCGGCTCTTCAGCTACATTTTCACCTTCGCCAGTGAGGGTAATTTCTTCGGCAGCACCGTGCTGGGCGGTCTGTTCAGCCTCTTCTTCTACTACTGGGTAGGCAAGATGCTGGAGATGGTCTGGGGAACGCTGCGCTTTAATATCTATTACTTCAGCGGCATTCTGCTGACGGATCTGGCAGGTATGCTCCTGCAGTGGTGCTTCGGCATCCCCTTCTGGCTCAACGCCCACTATGTGAACCTCTCCCTCTTCCTGGCGGTGGCGACCCTGGCACCGGAAAATCGGGTGCTGGTGATGATGTTCATCCCCATGAAGATGAAGTGGCTGGCCTGGGTGGATTTTCTCCTGACTCTGAAGGCCATGGTGGAAGGGCTCATAGACTGCGTCACCTACTGGAATATCTTCGGTTCTTCCGTCGGTGTACCCTATTTGTTCATCTCACTGCTGCCTCTGGTGGCACTGCTGAACTACTTCCTCTTCTTCGGGCGCGGCATTACCAATGTGCTGCCGGATTGGATGAAGCGCAAACGGCCGAAGAAAAATTACCGCACCACTGCCCAGACACCGCCCCGTCCCGACCCCAACTGGGCGAACAATTATCGCAGCAGCAGCGGAGAGCGCCCCTACCGCCACAAATGCACCGTCTGCGGCCGTACGGATACCAACTGTCCCGGTCTGGAATTCCGCTACTGCTCCAAGTGCAAGGGCTATTTCTGCTACTGTATCGACCATATCAACAATCACAATCATGTGAATTAAATAAATGAACACCGCTCCGAAATTGGGAGCGGTGTTCTTCTTTAATTCAGTTCGTTTTCGCCGGGGACGGTGTCGATGCTGTTGGTCTCGGAGAAGTAGGCATCCAGCAGCACCTTGGCAATATTGCCCAGGTGACCGCCCTGGGCGCCCTTTTCCACGTAAATGGCAATGGCAATCACGGGGTCATCCGCCGGGGCGAAGAGGACGAAGGAGCCGTTATCGGAGCCGCCGGAGCCGTGCTCGGCTGTACCGGTCTTGGCACAGACCTTAATATCATAGTCGGAGAACACGGCGTTGGAGGTACCGTTATAGATATAGGTACTCATGTTCATGCCCTCGATGATGGTCTCGAAGGCCAGGTCGGAGATCTCCAGCTGGCTGGCGATGGTGGGCTCGTTCTCCATAATCAGCTCGTCGTAATCCGCAGAGAGAACACGGCGCAGGAAGGTAGCCTCGTAGCGGATGCCCTGATTGGCAAGAGCGCAGGTGTAGGAACACAGCTGCAAAGGAGTGAAGCGGTGCTCGGACTGGCCGATGGCTGCGGCAATGGTATCGCCGCCGTACCAGACACTGGCATCATTGCTGTAGAGCCGCTTCTTGGTCTCAGGGTTGGCTCGACGGCCGGTTTCCTCATAGAGCTCCACACCGGTAGGCTCGGCCAAACCCAGGGACCGGGCAACCTCGTCGATCTTGTCAATGCCCGTCATCCAGCCCACTTCGTAGAAGTAGTAGTTACAGGAGACCGCCAATGCCTCCAAAACGTTGATGCTCTGGTGGGTGGCTGCGCCGTTGGTAGCGGTGTAGAGCATACAGCGTGGGGTGTAGACCTCGGTCTCGAAGCGCTTATAAACACCCTCGTCGTAAACTTCAAAGAGGGGGTGGATGGTGCCGGAGTCCACAGCGGCAATGGTGGTGACCATCTTAAACACAGAGCCGGGAGGATATTCCGCCATGAGCGCACGGTTAAAGAAGGGATTATAGGGCTGCTCCTTGGTGATATTGTAGTCCTCAAAGAAGCGGCTCAGGTCATAGGTGGGATAGCTGGCGCAGACCAGAATTTCGCCGGTCTTCACATCCATGGCAACCAGTGCGCCGCCCTCGGCATCCTTGGCAAGGTCCTTGCCGTTGAGGCCGTTTTCACGGAGATCCAGGATGGTGGTCTCCAGCGCCTCCTCACCCAGCGCCTGAAGATCCAGGTCGATGGTGAGTTCCACGTTGTTGCCCGCCTTGGGCTCTGTGACCCATTCCTCGTGGAGCACCGTGCCGTCCATGGCAATGGTGGTGCGCTTCAGACCGTCGGTGGCATGGAGCTCTGACTCAAAGGCCGCCTCCAGACCTGCCTGACCCACCTTGGCATCCATTTCGTAGCCGAATTCCTTATAGTACTCATACTGCTCCCGATCCATGTCACCGATATAGCCCAGAATATGGGCAGCGCAGTCGGTATAGTACTCACGGACGGTGGTTGCCACCACCGCAAGACCGGGGATTCCCAGCTCCGTAATGGAGGCCAGAGAGCCGGTATCTACGTCGTTGAGCAGCTCGTAGGAGGGCAAAATGGTGAAGGTTCTCAGCTCCAGCTCATAGCGGATGGAGATCACCGCGCGGGCTTCCTCCTCCGACCAGTCGGCGGGAATATTGTAGCGATTGCGCATACGGCTGATAAACTGCGCGGCAGAGATGTCGCCGTCCCAGTCACGATGGTAAAGAAACTCCTTAAAATAGCCGTTGTAGGTGGAATTGTAGGAATCGAAATCGTATTCATAGGGCTTCTGCCTGGTGATGGGCAGGTGATCGATGAACTCCAGACCCAGCCGGTCACAGAGATTCACCAGAGCGCGCAGCTTGCTGTTGGGGTCATCGGTGCTGTAAAGGACTTCTCGGATGAGAATGATGTTGAAGGCCGCGCGGTTGCCCACCAGCACCGTACCGTCCCGATCCAGAATTTCGCCGCGGGCAGCGGTAATACGGGTCTCGTAGGTAACGGAGTCCTGCACCTTCTTGCTGTGATCCACCGCTTCGGTCACCTGCAGCTGGTACAGACGGACAGAGAAAATACCCAGAATCACGGCGATCAGCAGCAGAAAAGAGACCGCACGGGAGGAGAGCTTAAATTGTTTCATAAGGATCACCGATCTTTTCTATGCGTTTGACAATGACGTACACAAGGGGATGGCTCAGAGTGGAAACCAGCACGCAGGGCAGCAGATCCGTCAGGAAACGGGAGAAGGACAGATCGCCGAAGAACCAGCGCAGGAAGAAGATCACGCTCTGCTCCACAAAGAGGGTCAGCAGGCAGACCAGCAGGCTGAAGAAATAGCGGTTGGTCACCAGGGTACGGGTGAGGACGGCGCAGAGCACCGGCAGTACCGTCAGCACAGCCAGGCTGACCGTGCCGTAGTCGATGCCCGACAGACACCAGATCAGGGAGGAGAGGAGGGCAAAAAGACCGCCACGCTCCGGCCCTTCCCGCAGGCAGACACAGACAATGACTACGGGCACAAAGTTGGGGTGCGCCCCCAGCAGGGTGCGGTTGCCGAAAATCACCGTCTGGAGCATCATGGCCACCAGGAACAAAAAGGCATACAGGCACCAGCGCAGAATGTGCATCCACTGCTTGGGCGTGATATAAAGTTTATCCAGCATAGGCGCCTGCTCCTCTCTCAGTCTGCCTGGAATTGGGTGAGAATAAAGACCTGCTCCAGGGTGTTAAAATCCACAGCGGGGGTCAAAATAGCATATTTGGACACACCGGTCTCGTCGATGCCGGCATCCTCGATGTAGCCCAGGATCAGAACCGTGGGGGAGACGGCGGAGCCGGTGGTGACCACCTGGTCATTGTTGCGCAGCACGGCATCGCTGGGCAGATAGTTCATGCGGAGCTTGCCCATGTCATCGGTGGTATAAGAGCCCTGCACCGTACCTGTATGGCCGGAGGAGGAGATGCTGGCACCGATCTTCAGGGAGGAGTCCAGCACCGTGGTAACATTGGCCCAGTTGGGACCCACCTCACGGATCAGACCAACCACCTGACCGTACTCCGTCACCACCACCATGCCCTCGGCCAGGCCGTCGGAAGAGCCCTTGGCAATGGAGAAGCTGCTCTTCCAGCTGGAGGACTCCCAGGAGACAATGTAGGCTGAGCAGAGCTGGTAGTCAATGTTCTTCTCCTTCAGATCCAGCAGCTCCTGCAGGCGGCGGTTCTCACGCTCCAGAGCATCGTTCTCGCGGATGTTGTCCTCGATCTGGGCAATGCGCTCCTTGAGGTATTTGTTCTCCGCCTCCAGAGCCTCGTAGCCGAAAATGTAGTCGTAGTAACGCTCCACCTGGCGGACAATGGAGCTGACACCGCTGCGAATGGGCGTCAGTACCGCCTGCACACCCTTCTCCGGCCAGGTTGCGCCGAAGAGAGAGGAGACGATGGAGATCACGATGGCAAGGACAAGGGCGATGACAATGATCGCCTTGACCCGTGTACTGAATTGTTTCTTCAAAAAATCACCCCATTACTGTGCAGGCAGCAGGATGCCGCACTTTTCCAGGATCTGTGCCAAAGCACAGACGGGTAGACCCATAACGTTATAATAATCTCCACGGATACCGGGGACGAAGATAGATGCCTTCCCCTGAATACCGTAGGCACCGGCCTTGTCCATGGGTTCGCCGGTGGCAATATAGGCGCGGATCTGCCGATCCGTCAGATCCACAAAGCTGAGATGGGTCACTTCGCTGTGGCAGTAGGAAATGCCGTCCTTCAGGACACACAGACCCGTAATGACCCGATGCTCCCGACCGGAGAGCAGGCGCAGCATCTCGTAGGCTTCCGCTTCGTCGGCAGGCTTGCCCAGGATCTTTCCCTGACAGACCACAATGGTATCGGCAGCGATGATGAGATCCTCTTTTTCGCAGAGCTGCTCCACCGCCCGTGCCTTCAATTCGCTGACACGGCGGACTTCCGCCTCGGGATCGGCTGATAAGTCCATGGTCTCGTCATGGTCGGCGGTACGGACGGTAAAGCGCAGACCCATGCGCTCCAAAAGCTCACGCCGTCTGGGAGAGGCGGAGGCAAGAATGATATTCATAGTTTCTCCTTATTCTACCCCGCGCAGGTACAGACCTCTGGTGCCGGAACCGGGCTCAAACTGTCCGCCGGACTGCCAATCCGCCAGGACACCGTCGATCTCTGCGGGATTCTCTGTGGTAAAGGACAGGCGCAGCGCCCAAAGGCCCAGCTTGCGCAGCTCGTCCTTCTTATCCAGAAGGTAGAGCTTCTTGCCGTTGAGGATCACACTGCGGCAGGTGTTGCCGTCCTTGATAATGGGGAATTCCTCCCCGATGCGGTCGATAAGACGGGTGGAATCCGTCTGGCAGGAGCAGATGCCGCTGCGGTTCTTCATAAGGCAGTTCTCCGTCAGCATCAGAGGCAGACGGCCGTAGACGATCATCTCCGCAGGCAGAGGCTTGGACAGGTCACGGATCTGGGGCAGGGTCATCTCAAAGGAGACCGTGGTACTGGCAAGTCCCAGCTTCTTCTGCATTGCCATGGAACGGGAGTTAAAGACATTCATGCCGAAGTCGCCGCTGACCTCCAGGTCACGGGCGCGGCAGATCTCGATCTGACCCAGATTGCCCACCAGCACACGGGTAATGCCCATGGGTCTCAGGCGCAGCAGCTGCGCCAGAATCGCAGGAGTTTCGTGATCCCGAAGCACTCTGGGCAGCACGGCGGCGATAACCTGATCCTTGGCCAGAGCGGTATAGAAAGCGGGATCCTCCATAATCAGATGGATGGGAACGTACAAAACCGCAGGCTTCATCCGGCGAAGACGATGGGTAATCTGCTCCGTGCGGCTGATGCTGACGGTGAGCACCGGGGGCTTTCGGCTGCCGGTGAACTTCTGCGGCGCTTCGGGGCGGTGGGTCTCCACCTCCTGACTTCTGCCGCGCAGGGCTAACAGCTGGGTCAGCACCTCCCGACGCAGGCGGTTGATCTCGGAGGCAGAAAGGCTGAGGTTGCGATCCAGCACGCAGCGGACGGAGCGGCAGTAGAAGGGCGTGCCGCCGGTTTTACGCAGGCGCTCCTGCAGCTCCTCCTGGGTCAGCTCCCGTGTACGGGCAGCTTCCGGCAGATCGCCCACGGATCTGCACACATTGCCCAGATCGTCCTGGGCTGCCAGCTGCACCGGCTGATCGGCAGAGACGATGGCATAGAAATCCACAGGTACACGCTGAGGCTCCACATTTTCATAGGAGGCTCTCGCCGCCTGTAAAATGGTCTTGTTCTCCCCGTCCTTCAGACGGGTACCGAACATCTGGGGGCCGGTTTTGCTGTAGTAATAGTCCTGGGTGAAGCCCTGACGGGAGAACACCGCCTCCAGCATATGCATGGCCTCGGGGGTAACCACACCCTCGTCTAAAGCACGGCGGTAAATATCCGTGACCACGGCCACGTACTCCGGACGCTTCATGCGGCCTTCGATCTTCAGGCTGGCAACGCCCAGATTCGTCAGCTCACGAAGCTGACGGATCAGGCAGTTATCCTTCAGGCTCAGGGGATATTTTTCTTCAAAACGGTCGTAGCCGTAGGGCAGGCGGCAGGGCTGAGCGCACTGGCCGCGGTTGCCGCTGCGCCGGCCGATGAGGGCGGACATATAGCACTGACCGGAATAGCACATACAGAAAGCGCCGTGGACAAAGATCTCGATCTCAATGGGGCTGTTGCGCAGGATATATGCCATATCCTCCCCGGAGAGCTCTCGCGCAAGAACCACACGGCTAATGCCCATTTGCGCCGCCTGACGAACCCCCTCCAGAGAGTGGATACTCATCTGGGTAGAGGCGTGGATGGGTACCGTAGGCGCAACCTGACGGCACAGGGACACCATGCCCAGATCCTGGACGATGAAGGCATCAATGCCGGCAGTGGCTGCCCCGGCGATGACCTTGGTAGCGGCATCCATCTCCCGGTCGGAGACCAGGGTGTTTAAGGTGAGGTAGACCTTAACCGAGCGGGCATGGCAATAGCGCAGCACCTCGGGGAGCTCTTCCATTGTGAAATTACGGGCGCCGTGACGGGCATTGAAGTCCTGGACACCCAGATAAACCGCATCGGCGCCGTTGCACACTGCGGCACGCAGGGCATCGGTAGAACCGGCGGGACAAAGCAGTTCCGGCATAGGTCGCTCTCCTGATTCGTGTAATGAGCCTATTTTCAGCAATAGGTACTCTATTATAGCACATCTCAGGGGTAAAAAGCTATAAGCTCCCGAAAAATTCCTCAAAAAAATACAAAATGGTTTCGGCAATTTCACAAAAGAGTAAAAAAGCAGAAACCGCCGTTTGCGTAATATTTTGTTAACATAATCGTCACAAAACCGGAGAATTTATGGTAGAATCCATAGAGTTATCAACAAATTTACAGCTTTATACACAGGAGGCTTCCACATTTTTACGGTAAACCTCGACAGGATTTCCCACGGTTACAAATTTTTCTACTTTTTTCACAGTTTTTGTAACTCTTTCGCCAATTTCCGTCTTTGACGAAATAATACTGTGCAAGCGGCGGAAAATGTGATATAATGTAGGGTGAAATACTGTAAGGAGGTGCGGAGAATGGAACAGCGCATAGGAGCCATTGCCAGAGAGGCGGGGCAGCTGGTTCTCCAGGCCAAAAATATCACCGAATCTGTGGCACAGAAGGGCTCGCCCAGAGATCTGGTAACCGAATATGACACCAGGGTACAGGAGCTGCTGCGCCGCAGGCTGGCAGAGGAATTCCCCCGGTACGGCTTCTTCGGTGAGGAGGAAAAGCAGCACGATATACAGGGCAAAGAGGGCTTCTTTATTGTTGACCCCATCGATGGCACCACCAATTTTGTCCGTGGGCTGCACCACAGCTGCATCTCCGTGGGACTTTATGTAGGCGGGCAGATGGAGAGCGCTGCCGTGTACAACCCCTATTATGACGAGCTTTTCACCGCCGGACGGGGCAGAGGCGCTTACTTAAACGGCAAGCGGCTGGAAATGAAACCCGTCAGCCTGCAGGAGTCTCTGGTGCTCTTCGGCAGTGCCATCTACTACCGGGACACCGTGCCCGCCACCGTGCGCATGGTGCAGGAGCTGTTCCCCATGACCCTGGACTTCCGTCGGGGCGGCTCCGCGGCGCTGGGTCTGTGCTACGTGGCCTTTGGCGGCGGTGACGTGTTCTTTGAGACCTGTCTGCAGCCCTGGGATTATGCCGCAGGCAGCCTGATCGTCACCGAGGCCGGCGGCATCGTCACCGCTCTGGACGGAAATGAACTGCGGCTGACCAGCCCCTGCTCCGTCGCCGCAGGCAACCCCATAAACCACCCACAGCTGATTGAAATCGCTCAGAAGATTTTGGAAGAACCGGATATGAAAGGAAGGATCAAATGAAAAAGACAAAAGTGATCTTTGTACTGCTGGCACTGATTCTGTGCCTTTCCCTGCTGCTGCAGGGCTGTTCCCTGGCTGCCCTGGGCAGCGTGATGACCGATATGGGCGTTGTGGCTCCGGAATCCATCATCGATTGGGACGATCTGACGGAGGACGAGTCTGAGGAGACCGAAGATACCACAGAAACGCCCACCGGGGAGACCGAGCCCGATGTAGAGCCCGAGTCCACAGAAACACCGGACGTGCAGAAGCCCGACCATACCCCCTACGAGGAGTTCGAGCGCTATGAGATCGCGCCGGTGGAGGAAATCCCCTTTGACGAGATCGTCTATGAGCGCCCCGACACCCAGGCCATGATCGACGGCTTTGCCAAAATCGGGGAGATGGCAGCGGCCGGTGAGGATGCCGATGATATCCTCGATGCCTTTGACGCTCTGTACGGAGAGTACATCTGGTTCCACACCATGAGCACCTATGCCTATATCCGCTACTGTCTGGATCTGGATGACAGCTTCTACGACGAGGAGAACAGCTGGTGTGACGAGCAGAGTCCCCTGCTGTCCCAGGCGGAGGAGAATTGCTACATTGCCCTGGGCAAGAGCGAGCTCCGTGAGGAACTGGAGCGGAAGTACTTCGGTGATGACTTCTTCGACTACTATGACGAGAACCAGATCTACTCCAACGATCGGGTGGTAGAGCTGATGCAGGAGGAGTCTGCCCTGCAGAACGAATACATGGCAGTGCAGAACGAGATGACCATCACCTGGGAGGGTAAGGAGCAGCTGGTCAGCGACCTGCTGGCCGACCCCTATCTGGACTACAGCTCCTATCTGGAGATCTATCGGCTCTATTATGAGAAGTATAACCCCATCTGCGCAGAGCTTTTCATCCGGCTGGTGGGCGTTCGTCAGGAGATCGCCGCCGAGCTGGGCTATGAGAGCTATGCTCACTTCGCCTATGAGTACACCTATGAGCGTGACTACACCCCCGAGCAGGTGGCAGCCTATACCGACGACATCGCCACAGAGCTCTCCGACCTGTACTATACTGCCATTTACGCTGATTACAGCTCCGAAATGGATACAGACGATGTAATGGAGAACCTGAAGACCGTGGCCTACAGCTTCGGCGGCGACATCGCCACCAGCTACGATTACATGGAGGCATTCAAGCTCTATGATATCACCGCTTCCCCCAGCAAGATGCCCGGCTCCTATGTGACCTACCTCTACTCCTATGGCATGCCCTATATGTATGTCTCCCCCACCGGCGACATCGCTGACTGCCTCACCGCTGTCCACGAGTTCGGTCATTTTGTGGATAACTACGTCAACTGCGGCTACACCTACTCCATTGACTGCGCCGAGATCTTCTCTCAGGGTCTGGAGTACCTGTCCATTGACAAGATGGATCTGTCCACCTGGGACAAGCGCAGCCTGACCGATGCCAAGCTGGGTGATGCTGTGCTGACCTTCCTGGGTCAGGGCTGCTATGCCGAATTTGAGCAGAAGGTCTACGAGATCCCCGCAGAAGAACTGACGGCAGAAATGATCAACGAGATCTTCTATGAATGTAACGAGAAGTTCGGCATGGGCATGTACGGCATGGAGGACATTCTCGCCCCCGGCTGGATCGATATTCAGCACTTCTTCATTGCGCCTTACTATGTGATCAGCTACTGCATCTCCAACGATGTGGCATTGCAGATCTATCAGAACGAGCTGGACGACGGCAGTGGTCTGGAAAGCTACTATGCCCTTCTGGAGCGCTCTGCCGGTAATACCATTCTGGCGCTGGTAGATGAGGCAGATATGGACTCTCCCTTTGAAACCGGCCGCATGGCAGAGCTGGCAGACTTCTTCGCAGATGAACTGGAGTAAATTCTATGAGTGATATTATCGCCGCCGTTGCCACAGGAAAGATCCCCTGTGCCATCGGCATCCTGCGACTCTCGGGCAAGGGCTGCAGTGAGGTGGCAGATCGGGTCTTCGTCCCCGACTGCGGCAAGACCATCGCCCAACTGAAGCCCCGGATGCTGTACCTGGGCAAGGTCTATGACCGCAAGGGCAGGATCATTGACCAGGCTATGGCGGTCTACTGCCCCGCTCCCCACAGCTACACCGGCGAGGACACCGTGGAGCTGCAATGCCACGGCTCTCCCGCCATGCTGGCCTCTGCCCTGGAGGCGCTGCTGGCAGCAGGTGCAAGACAGGCAGGCCCCGGCGAATTCACCAAGCGTGCCTTCTTAAACGGGCAGCTGGATCTGACCCAGGCGGAGGCGGTCATTGACCTGATCGATGCCCAGACCGCTGAGGCCGCTGCCAATGCTGCAGGCCAGCTGGGCGGCGCACTGCTGCAGCGGATCTCCCCCATTTACGAGGACATGACCGACCTGTGCAGCCATTTCCATGCCGTGCTGGACTATCCCGACGAGGATATTGCGGATTTTGAGCTGCAGGAGCTGGAAGAGACCCTGGAGCGCAGCGCAAAAGCGCTTCAGCGGCTCCTTGCCACCTATGAACAGGGACGTTTTCTGAAGCAGGGTGTGAAGGCGGTGCTTTTGGGCAAGCCCAATGTGGGCAAGTCCTCCCTGCTCAACGCTCTGGCCGGCTATGACCGTGTGATCGTCACGGAGATCGCCGGTACTACCCGGGACACCGTAGAAGAAACCGTGCGCCTGGGCAAGGTGCTGCTGCGTCTGACGGACACCGCCGGTATGCGGGATGCGGAGGATCGCATTGAGGCTCTGGGCGTAGAACGCTCCCGTCAGGCAGCGAAGGAGGCAGAACTTGCCATCTTTGTCTGCGAAGGTAACCAAACACTGTGCGAGGAGGACTTCCTTGCCATGGAGGCGGCAAAGGGCGCACCCTGCGCCGTCGCTCTGATCAACAAGTGTGACGAGGGCTGTCAGATCTCCCCGGAGGCGCTGCCTTTTGACAATGTTTTCACTGTTTCCGCCAAAACCGGTGAGGGTCTGACAGCGCTGCAGGACTTTGTGGAAGCCAGATTCGGTGGCGGTACACAGATCGACGGCTCGATTTTGACCAATCCCCGTCAGTTCGGCGCTCTGAAACGGGCCGCCGATGCCATTGCACGAGCCAAAAACAATACCGGACTCACTCCCGATGCTCTGTTGACCGATGTGGAATGCGCCATGGAGGCGCTGGGCGAGGTCATCGGCCGCACCGTTCGGGAGGACATTACCGACCGCATTTTCCAGCGCTTCTGCGTGGGAAAGTAGAAAGGAAGCAATTCCAATGAAGGAAAGCTTGAGAACAGAGGCTGCCCGTCTGGGCATTACTCTCACGGAGGCGCAGCTGGAGCAGTTCTGCACCTTCGGAGAGGCTCTGATCGAGAAGAATAAAGTCATGAATCTCACCGCTATCACAGAGCCGGAGGCGGGGGCAAAGCTGCACTTTGCCGACTGTCTGGCGCTGCTGAACTGCGCCGATTTCCAGGGCAAGCGCCTGATCGACGTGGGCTGCGGTGCGGGTTTCCCCGGTGTGCCTCTGAAGCTGGGAGAGGGCAGCATCCGTCTGACCCTCTTGGACAGCCTGCAGAAACGGGTGAACTGGCTGAAGGAAATTCTGGGTGACATGGGTGTAGAGGCAGAATGCGTGGCTGCCCGTGCCGAAGAATACGGTCACCGGGAGGAATTTGACATTGCCACCTCCCGCGCTGTGGCAAGGCTGAATATTCTGGCGGAGCTGTGCCTGCCCTTCGTCAAGGTGGGCGGCTTGTTTCTGGCCATGAAGGGCGCTGCCGCTCCCGAGGAGTTAGAGGAGGCAAAGTCTGCCATCTCCCTTCTGGGCGGCAGGCTGGAACGGGTTTATACTTATTCCGTGGACGGTGCAGAGCGCTACGTACCCCTTATCCGCAAGGTAAAGCCCACACCGCCCCGTTTTCCCCGCCGTTTTTCCAAAATCAAGCAGCAGCCGCTGTAATTTTTCATCGTTTTAAGGAGTTCCTATGAGATATCTTGCAGGAAGCTACGAGGTGGCCGTCATCGGCGCAGGACACGCCGGAATCGAGGCCGCTCTGGCCTGCGCCCGTCTGGGGCTCAAGACCGTTATTTTTACCATTAACCTGGATGCCGTGGGCAATATGCCCTGCAACCCTGCCATTGGCGGCACGGGCAAGGGGCATCTGGTACGGGAGCTGGATGCTCTGGGCGGCGAAATGGGTAAGGCCGCCGATGCCTGCTGCATCCAGTACCGCATGCTCAACCGTGGCAAAGGGCCGGCGGTTCACTCTCTGCGCGCCCAGGCCGACCGCCGGAAGTACCAGGAGCATATGAAGCTGCTGCTGGAAAAAGAGCCCCATCTGGATCTGAAGCAGGCCACCGTGACGGAAATTCTCACGCAGGAGGGCAAGGTCAGCGGTGTGGTAACTCAGCTGGGGGCAATTTACGAGGCGAAAGCCTGTGTCATTGCCGCCGGAACCTATCTGGACAGCTGTTGCATCACCGGTGAGAGCAGCATTTCCTCCGGCCCTGACGGTATGCATGCCGCCACAGAGCTCAGCGATCAGCTACGGGGGTTGGGGCTGTCTCTGCGCCGCTTTAAGACCGGTACGCCACCCCGTATCAACGCCCGCAGTGTGGATTTCTCCCAAATGGAGCTGCAGGCCGGGGACGAGGAAACGGAGGGCTTCTCCTTCTCCACGGAGGAAATGCCCAAAAATCAGGCGGTTTGCTATCTGACCTACACCAATGAGGAGACCCATCGGATCATTCGGGAGAATATGCACCGCAGCCCTCTCTACGACGGCTCCATTACGGGTATTGGCCCACGCTACTGCCCCAGCATTGAGACGAAGGTAGAGCGTTTTGCGGACAAGCCCCGTCATCAGCTTTTCCTGGAGCCCTGTGGCCTGAACACCAACGAGATGTATCTGCAGGGTTTCTCCTCCAGTCTGCCGGAGGATGTGCAGCTCAAGATGCTGCACACGGTGAAGGGGCTGGAGCAGGCGGAAATGCTGCGCCCCGCCTATGCCATTGAATATGATTGCGTAGATCCCACGGAGCTTTATGCCACCCTGGAGTGCAAAAAAATCCCCGGCCTTTACGGGGCGGGGCAGTTCAACGGCTCTTCCGGCTATGAGGAGGCCGCGGTGCAGGGCTTTGTGGCAGGCGTCAACGCTGCCCTGAAAATTCTGGGCAGAGAGCCGCTGATCCTCAAGCGCTCCGACGGCTACATCGGCACCCTCATTGACGATCTGGTGACCAAGGGTACGGAGGAGCCCTACCGCATGATGACCTCCCGCAGCGAATACCGTCTGCTCCACCGCCAGGACAATGCCGATGAACGGCTGACCCCCATCGGCCACCGCATCGGCCTGATCTCCGATGCGCAGCTGCAGGCCGTGGAGGAGAAATATGATCTGGTACGGCGGGAGCTGCGCCGTCTGGATACCACCGGCACACCGGCCACAGAAGAACTCAATGCCTTCCTGGCAGAAAAGGGCTCTGCCCCCGTGGTCAGCGCCGCAAGGCTCTCCGATCTGCTGCGCCGTCCGGAGCTGGACTATGAGATGCTGGCACCCTTTGACCGTGGCAGGCAGGAGCTGCCCCATGCCGTAAAGCAGCAGGTGCAGATCCGTGTGAAATACGAGGGTTATCTTCACCGTCAGGAGAAACAGATCGAGGATTTTGCCAAAGAGGAAGGTCGGCTGCTCCCCGAGGGCATCGATTACCACAGCATCTCCGGTCTGCGGCTGGAGGCTCGGCAAAAGCTGGATCAGATCCGTCCCCACTCCATTGGTCAGGCAGGGCGTATCTCCGGTGTCAGCCCGGCAGATATTGCCGTGCTGCTGATCTGGCTGGAACGGGAAAAATAATAAAATAAAAAACCGCTTCTCTGCGCAAACTACGAAAAAGCGCAAAGGAGCGGTTTTTATGCTGGAATTGGACGAGAGAAACTACGCCTCTCAAGTGGAACATGGGAAGGCTGTGCTGATCGGGCTATACAAGGGAGCGCCGCTTTGCGATGGCTTCCTCCCCTTCGCAGAAACATCGGAACTCCAATGCTGCAAGCTGGATCTCACCGCCCAGCCGGAGCTGGCACGACGGTTAAGCTGCCACAGAGTCACCCCTTCGCTCCTGCTGCTGCAGGAGGGCAAGGTGATCCAGCGTTTTTGGGGGAGCTATGATTCCGGTGCCTTAGAAAAGATCCTCAGATCTCGATAAGCTCGTATTCCCGAGTACCCAGACCGATCTTCTCGCCGTGGCTCAGCTGCATCTCCCAGACCGTACCGGGGTGGGTGGAGGCGAAGAGCTCGCCGGGCTCCGTGCCGCGGTAGCTGGCAGGATCACGGGGCATCTTGTTGCACAGGTCGGCGCAGGCCTGATCCAGAGCAACGGGATCGAAGGAGGCCAGCATGCCCACATCGGGGATAATGGGAACGTCGTTGACACTGTAGCAATCGCAGAAGGGGCTCACGTCCACGATCAGGCTGATATGGAACTGGGGACGACCCTGAACCACAGCCTTGGTGTACTCCGCCATCTTGCAATTGAGAATGGCATTGCTCTCGTCATTGGCGGCATCGATGGCATCTACGGGACACTGGCCGATGCAGCGGCCGCAGCCCAGACACTTGTCGTGGTCAATGAACATCTTCTTGCCCTTACGGGTGGGGGCATCGTGGGCGCAGGCCTTCTGGCAGGCACCGCAGCCAACGCAGCGATCCTCGTGGACAAAGGGCTTGCCGGCGGAGTGCATCTCCATTTTGCCGGCTCTGGAGCCGCCGCCCATGCCGATATTCTTAATGGCACCGCCAAAGCCCGCCGCCTCGTGACCCTTGAAATGGGTCAGAGAGATGACGATATCCGCATCCATCAGGGCTCTGCCGATCTTGGCAGATTTCACATACTCGCCGTCTACGGGGACTTCAATGTCGTCCGTACCCTTCAGGCCGTCACCGATGATCAGGTGGCAGCCCAGGTTGTAGGGGTTAAAGCCGTTCTGATAAGCGGACTCCAGATGCTCCAGGGCATTCTTTCTGCCGCCGGGATAGAGGGTGTTGCAGTCCGTCAGGAAGGGTCTGCCGCCCAGCTGCTTCACCAGATCCACCACCGTACGGGCATAGTTGGGGCGCAGATAGGCCAGATTGCCCGGCTCACCGAAGTGGAGCTTAATCGCTACAAATTTCTTGTCAAAATCAATGGTATCCATACCTGCGGTCAGCAAAAGACGGCTGAGCTTCTGCTGCAGATTTTCCTGCAAGGTAGTATGGAAATTCGTAAAATATACCTTTGCCATGGCTTATACAGGGTCGTCCATGAGGCGGTCAAACTCAGCAGCTACCAGGTCAAATTCCTCTTCGGGGATGTCCAGCAGCTCGAAGTCCTCCTCGGTGGGCACATACTCGTAGAGATAGACGTCATTGCTGTCGTCCAGGGTGTCCAGAGCGATGTACTCCTTGCCGTTGAGCTCAAAAGTGCCCATGATGCCGCACTCAAAGCTCTCGCCGTCGTCAAAGTCCAAAGTGATGATCTCATCCTCGCCGTAAAGGCTGCGCTTGTCTTCCATTAGTGAATCCTCCTAAATATGTTAAAATTGAATGGTATCCAGAAACTGTCGGTAGGCCGTGGGTAGGCCGATCTGTTCGTTTAATTCGCTGCGGTCGAACCATTGGAAGCTCCCCTCCCCGGCGCAACGGAGATAGTAGCCTCGCAGATTCCAGGTGATATGGGTGAAAATATGGATTTTTTCCTGCATCTGCAGCAAATCTGTGGGGCGAAGACCCCAGGATTCCGCCAGATCCAGCGCCTGCTGGGTCTCCAGTTTTCCCCTTACATCGGGCAGCTGCCAGAGTCCGGCCAGAAGCCCCTTCTTGGGGCGCTTACACAGGGCAATCTTGTTCTCCCGCAGCAGGATCAGAACCGTACGGTCCTCCTGACGACGGGGCTTTTTGGGGGCTTTCACGGGGAAATTCAGCTGTTTCCCCTCCTGCCTTGCCTTGCAATGCTCCTGAAGGGGACACTGGCTGCACAGCGGGGCGCCGTTGGGAACGCAGACCGTTGCCCCCAGCTCCATCAGCGCCTGGGTGAAGTTTCCGCAATTGCCCGCAGGATAGATAGCCTCCAGCCGCCGGGCGGCTCTCTTTTTGGTCTGCTCCAGGGAGATATCCGCAGCGTCCGCCTCGAAACGACTCAGCACACGGAGCACATTGCCGTCCACCGCCGCTTTGGGTTCATCAAAGCAGATAGAGCTGATGGCACCGGCGGTATAGGCACCGATGCCGGGAAGGGCAAGGATGGCATCATATTCACGGGGAAAAGTGCCGCCGTGCTCCTTCAGGATCTTTTGGGCGGCTTTCTGCAAATTCCGCACCCGACTATAATAGCCCAGCCCCTCCCAGAGCTTTAAGAGCAGATCCTCCGGCGCTTCGGCCAGGGCGGAAATGCTGGGTAGTGCCTGCAAAAACCGGCTGTAGTAGCCCTTTACCACCTCCACACGGGTCTGCTGGAGCATGATCTCTGACAGCCAGACATGGTAGGGCTCACGATCCTCCCGCCAGGGGAGGTTTCGTTTATGCACCGCAAACCAGGGCAGAAGCAGCTGCGGCAGGAAAAGCAGTTGATTCTCCTGTGTCATTCGTTTTCGCCACGGGAGCTTCTGCGCCGTCTGCGGCGGCGGGTGATGGGGCGACGGGTGGTGATCAGCTCGTCAAAACGCTTGGCGGCATCGGATGCACCCTCGTAGAGCAGGCGGTTGACCCGAAGAGTGCCGTCCGGCTCTTTTTGCAGGCGCAGGCGGATCAGGTAGCGGCCGTGCTCGGCGCACTCCGCCATGGTCATATAGCGCCGTCCCTCCTGGGCGTACCAGGGGCCGTTGGGCATGGCAGCGCCGCACTGGGGGCAATGGCTGGTGATGCTGTTCATGGCCTCCATGGCCTTGTCCTTATCCTCGTAGCCGTGGAACACCGTGCGGCTGACACAGCCCTCGGGCGGATTGCCGTGGAAACCGTCCTTATGGCGCTGCAGCGACTCCTCATACTCCGCAATGCCACGCTTCAGATCCATACGGCTGCAGATCAGCGCCGTGTGGTAGGCATCGCCCAGAGCATCATGGGCAGGGCGACAGGGCTCGATGCCGCAGATCTCCAGTGCGGAGGACAGGGCCTTCTGGTTGTTTCCGCAGCCGGTCTGGGCATTGAAGATCATCTGGGCATTGTACCACTGCTTGATCCAATCCGGTTCATCGTCGTGGAGGAGAATGTTGTCCTCTAAAATGGTAATATCTTCAAAACCCCAGGTCAGGAAAATGCACTCACCGCCGATCCAATCCCGGAAACGGCGCAATGCCTCAGGAAAGGGCAGACCCTCCTCACGAAGACGGGAGTCCCGAAGGCCGGTGAGCTTTGACACCCGACTATTGAGCTTTTTATAGTATTTGGGGCAGACCAAAACCTGGAATTCATCGGCGACAGTGCCATCGGAAAGCATTCTGACAGCGCCGATTTGGATGATCTCCCCTCGGATCTGCACCGGCAGAACCCGTTTCGCCGCATAAGAACCCGGCCAGGGCTGGTTC
>JAZNVK010000282.1:0-2361 GCA_045592805.1 Faecousia sp. | reverse complement strand
TTGCTGCGTTTGAAGGGCTTCGCTGAGCGTAGCTTCCTGCGCACGAGCGTCGGAGAGGTCGCCATATACATTCACTACCTGCACTGCCAGCACCACAATGAGCACCACCAGCACCAACAGCAGTAACGGCGAGGTCTTTTTGCGCTTTTTTGTTTTTGCGGTCTTGGTGGCCATGGCATCTCCTTTCTCAACAGGTGGGGTACACTTCATTCTACCCCATGCAAGGAGAAAAGAAAAGCCCTTTTTTGCCGTAGTAATCCCTTTTTGTAGTATTTTCAAAGTAAATCTTATGGGAATTCCAAGCAAATGGCACATAGCTAGCAGCGAAGAACACCAAAAATCCCATATGGGACGCAGCAGCCGCGAAAAAAGGCAAAACCACAAAACAACGCCTAACAATGCACCCGAGAGCATAAAAAGCCGGAGTTGTCCCTGCCCTAATGCTAACCCTAAGAAGAGGGTCAGTATCGCCAACGCTACGACGAAAAGAGCATCCAACACATGGGTCAGCACCTTGTCACGGCGGTCAAGGAGCCGCGCGGCACGGAGAAGGTCATAAATAAAGGCTGCCGCTGCACCTAGTGCTATGGAGGAGAGAAGGTCGCGGAGCTGGGCGGCAACATAATTTTCCATTAAGTGAACAGCCGACCAAAGAGACCACGGCGAGGTTGGGCAGGCTCTTCATAATTGATTCCCTCAATGTGACCGTCTACATGAAGCTCGCCGCCGTCCAAGGTCAGTTTACCAATATGGAGGTTGCTGCCTGTGACGATAAGGGTACCTGCACAAGTAGCCATGATGATACATCCTTCATCAAACCGCTCTACATCTTCTACACCCGATATTGTCAGTTTTTCTCGCCCTTCCAGCGTCAACCGGTGATACATTGCGCCACCTGCAACATCATATGCCATAATAAAACGCCCCCTCATACCCTTCAGTCGTTACTGATATGTATGCGGGGGCGTGTTTATTTAGTACAAGGTTTAGGCGTTTTCTGCCAGATAGCGGGCAACATATACGCCGCTGGCGCTGGCGTGGCTGAGAGAATGGGTCACACCGGAGCCATCGCCGATGACAAAGAGATTCTTGTGGCAGGTTTCCAGATTATTATCCAGAGCCACTTCCATGTTGTAGAATTTTACCTCCACACCGTAGAGGAGAGTCTCATCGCTGGCAGTACCGGGAGCAATCTTATCAAGAGCATAAATCATTTCGATGATGCTGTCGAGGATGCGTTTGGGCATCACGAGGCTCAGGTCACCGGGGGTGGCAGTGAGAGTAGGTGTCATGAAGCTCTTCTGCAGACGCTTCTCCGTGGAACGCTGACCACGGATGAGGTCACCGAAACGCTGAACGATAACGCCGCCGCCCAACATGTTGCTGAGGCGAGCAATGCTTTCACCATAACCGTTACTATCGCGGAAGGGCTCAGTAAAGTGCTTGGACACCAGCAGTGCAAAGTTGGTGTTTTCGGTGTGCAGCTTGGGGTCTTCATAGCTGTGACCATTGACGGTGACGATGCCGTTGGTGTTTTCGTTGACCACTGCTCCTTTGGGGTTCATGCAGAACGTGCGGACTTTGTCCTGATACTTCTGGGTCTTATACACAATTTTGCTTTCGTACAGCTCGTCGGTAATGGGAGCAAAGACCTCGGCGGGCAGCTCCACGCGGACACCGATGTCCACGCCGTTGGAGCTGGTGGGGATCTTAAGATCGCTGCACACGCTCTCCATCCACTTGCTGCCGCTGCGGCCCACGGAGATGATGCACTTCTCGCAGGCGAACTCCCCTTCTGCCGTCTCGACGATATAGCCGCTGTCGGTCTTTTTCAAAGAGCCCACAGGGGTATTGAAATAGAACTCAATGTGATCCTTAAGGTCGTTATACAGGTTCTCAAGGACAGTATAGTTAATATCTGTGCCCAAGTGGCGGACAGAAGCGTCCAGCAGGTGGAGATTGTTCTGCAAGCACTTGCGCTTGAACTCGCTCCCTGCGGTGGTGTAGAGGCGAGTGCCCTCGCCGCCGTTTGCCATGTTGATCTCGTCTACATAGTGCATCAGCTCCAGTGCCTTATGCTTGCCGATGTACTCATAGAGAGTACCGCCGAACTCGTTGGTAATGTTGTACTTACCGTCGGAGAAGGCGCCTGCGCCGCCAAAGCCGTTCATAATGGCGCAGGTCTTGCACTTGATGCAGGACTTCACCTTGTCGCCGTCGATGGGGCACTTACGCTTATGGAGGGGATTCCCCGCCTCAAACACGGCCACCTTCCACTGGGGCTGCAGCTTCTTCAGCTCATAGGCGGAGAAAATCCCGCCGGGGCCTGCACCGATAATAATGACATCATACTGCTTCATT
>JAZNVK010000281.1:0-8782 GCA_045592805.1 Faecousia sp. | reverse complement strand
AAGGGCTGACGGATGAGGTGGTGTGCGATAGCACGGATTCGCCGAAACCCTTGATATTTATACGTTTTTTCCTACTGCACACCTCATCAGTCGCCTACGGCGACAGCTTCTCCTCAAGGAGAAGCCTTTGGTGCAACGCAGTTTTTCAGAAGAGGCAAACAGACCGATAAACATCTATTTGAAGGCGGTGCAGCGGGCGCACACGTGGGTGCGCCCCTACGGTGTCGTGCAGAACTGCAACAGTTCGATAAGCATCTATTTGACTTCATTTCTATTCCCATCGGCGCAGTGGGGCGTTGTCCGGTCTTTGTACAAAGTGTCACTATTTTGATTCTCCTTGGACAAGATTGCTAAAAAACTGAAATATATTATAGGTTTTTGCTTCGGAATTCGTAAGCTTTGCCCCTTGCCAAATTTTCGCTGAGGGGGTACAATAGTAGGGTAAATTGGAGCGCTGTGTCCGGCGGCAGAGCTGAGCCGTGGCGGCTGATCCCAAAGCCGCAGCGAAGGAAGTGCTGTGCCTGAAACAGGCTGCTCCGCAGGAATCTATATTCTTTAAGGAGGAGAACGATGAACAATCGGAAACACGGCAGAATTCTGGCGTGGCTGCTGATGGTGGCAATGGTACTTTCCCTGCTGCCTGCGGCGGCCTTTGCGGCAGAAGGCACTGCCACCGCCTGGTCTCAGATCGCCTTTGCCGACATCACGGCGGAGGACACTGTGGCCATCACCATGACCGACGCTGAGGGCAACACCTATGCCCTGCCCACCGTGGGAGAGGGCAGCAGCGGCCAGCCCGTAGCCCAGCCTGCTACGGTCACGGGCAATGTGCTGACCACCGACGGCGACGGCTACGGCTGGAAAATCTCCGGCAGCGCCGCCGAGGGCTACACCATCAAAACCGGTGAGCTCTACCTCTACATCACCGCCACCAACAACGGCGTTCGCATCGGCGACACCGTATCCCTGTGGCAGCTGGATGAGGGCGGCTATCTCAGCAGCGTGGACTCCAGCGAGGCCACCCGTTACCTGGGTGTCTACGTCAAGGGTCTGGACTGGAGATGCTACAAGGCTTATGCCTCCGGCAACATTGCAAACCAGACCCTGAACTTCTGGAAGCTGGACCCCAATGCCGAGCCTTCCGAGCCCACCGATCCCAGTGAGCCCGAAAACCCCACCGAACCGGATACTCCTACCGAACCGGATACTCCCACCCAGCCCGACACGCCCGTGGTACCCGAAGGGGATGTGGCCCAGCTGACCACGGAGCTCACTGACGGCTCCAAGGTCTACATCTATAACCCCAAGAATGCCAAGGTTCTGACCACCGAAGTCAGCGGCACCCAGCTGGCCTCTGTGGACGGCACGGTGGAAAACAACCTGCTCACCCTGACGCCTGAGATGGCCGCTCTGACGGTGGTTATCGATGCCGACGGCTACTACAGCTTCCTCAACGAGAGCGGCGAGTACCTGACCTGCGGCACCTCCGCCAACAATCTGAGCTTCGAGGCCGCCGCCTCCGAGCTGAGCCTCTGGGCCGTAGAGCCCAAGACCAATGACGATGGCAGCATCGAGGGCTTCTTCGTCAAGAGCGTCAACGGCACCAATAACGGCACCCAGATGGCTCTGGAATACTATAAGAATAACTATACCGTCTATTCCTTCCAGAGCTATAACACCGGCGCTTTCCTGCTGCAGTTCTTCACCACCGGCTCTGCCGCTGGTGGCTTCACCGACACCATTGCCAACGGCGACCGTGTGATCATCTACAACCCCACCAACAGCGTTGCCCTGTCCAACATCATCCTGGATGCGGAAAAGAACCAGGATCTGGCAGGCACGGCTCTGGTGTTGGACGGCTCTGAGCAGCTCTCCGGCTACACCGATGCCGATATCTGGACGGTCACCGTCAATGCCGACGGCACCTACACCTTCGCAGATGCCGAGGGCAAGAAGCTGGCGGTCTCCAACCGCACCCACCTGGGCTTCGGTGAGGACTACAACACCTGGAGCCTGACCAAGCTGGATGGCAAGACCGACGAATTCTTCGTAGGCAGCGGCCAGGGTACTTATTTAGAGTGGTACGCTGACAAGCAGTACTGGTCTGCCTTCTACAATCCCTCCGAGGCCCTCTATGCCGTCCGCTTCTACTTGGTGGGCGAGGTAGTGCAGCCCTCCAACACCGTCGCCACCCCCAAGGCCACTCCCAAGAGCGGCGAGGTGGACTCCGGCACGGAGATCAGCTTCTCCTGCGCCACGGAAGACGCTACCATTCTCTACCACACCGGCGACGGCAACTGGCTGGAGTACAGCGCCCCCATTGCCATCACCGAGGACACCAACTTCACCGTCAAGGCGGTCAAGGAGGGCATGGAGGACAGCAAGGAGGTCACCTTCAAGTATACCATCTACGTGCCTCCCGTCCTGGGCGAGAACCAGGCCAAGCTGGTCACGGATGTTTCAGAGCTGTCCTCCGGCGACAAGATCCTCATTGTCACCAAGGATTACAACTTCGCCCTGGGCGTGACCCAGAAGGCCAACAACCGTGACCCCGCCAACGTCATCAAAGCCTACGACAAGGTCAGCTATGACGAATTTGCCCAGATCATCACCCTGGAATCCGGCGTGCTGGAGGGAACCTTCGCCCTCTATGCCACCAACGGCGACAACACCGGCTATCTCTACGCCTCTCCCGAAAGCGGCAACCTGCTGCGCACCCAGGAGGGCAAGGATGTCAATGCCTCCTTCACCATCGCCATCAATTCCGACGGCTCTGCGGACATCGTCTCTCAGATCGAGTCCAAGACCGCCAACACCATCCGCTACAACTCCACCGGCCTCTTCTCCTGCTATAAGTTCGGCGGCCAGAAGCCGGTCTGCATCTACAAGCTGGACGGCCAGGAGAAGCCCACCCTCCCCGAAAATGGCGACACTGTGGTGATCTTCAACCAGTCTGCCAAGGGCGTGCTGTCTGCCATGGACGGAGACCTCTCCGACATCTACGGCTGCAGCGTGAAGCGCTCCGATGCCACCATCGTGGACAACAAGGCCGTCTGCGCCAATGGCGCTCTCCTCTTCACCGTGGAGAAGAACGGCGAGTACTACCGCTTCTATAATGCCTCCTTCGGCTATCTCTGCTCCACCGGCACCGGCAACAATACCTTCTACACCCTCACCGCCTCCGAGGATGCGGATTGGCTGGTAGAGGAATATAACGGCGGCTACCGCCTGGGCAGCCGTACTGCCGCCCACGAGGGCAATATGCAGTACCTGCAGTACTACTCCGACCACTTCACCACCTGGGGTATGTATGCCGTCACCGACCGTGACGTCTTCACCTACCTCTTCTACCCCTGCGCCAACACCCTCATTACCGACGGTGTGGTCAATGAGCCCCAGGCGGTCTTCGGCAACCTGCCTGCCGCCTATGCCGGTCAGAAATACCTGCTCCACTTCACCGTAGACGCACTCTTCGGCGTGAAGGAGCTGCAGGTCTTCCTGGGCGAGACGGAGCTGACGTATACCATCTCCATGGATCGCTATACCGCCACCATCCCCGCCGAGTATATCCTGGGCGAGAAGCTCACCGTCACCGTCAAGGGTCTGGATAACAAGGATGTACCCATCCTCTCCACCGTGGACATTGAGGTCAAGGACGAGCCGGTCATCGTCTCCGTCAGCCCCATTGCCAATGCCCAGACCAAGGAGGATATGCGCCCCGAGATCAGTGCCGTGCTGAGCAACGTGGGCGAGAACCCCGAGATCCTGCTCACCCTCAACGGTGAGACCGTCGAGCATAGCTTCGCTGATAACAAAGTCACCTACAAGCCTGCCGCCGATCTGGCAGAGGGTCGTGTCACCGTCACCCTCACCGTCACCCGTGCCGACGGCAAGTCCGTGTCCAAGACCTGGAGCTTCACCGTAGGCGAAGCCAGCTACATTCTGGCCTTTGGTCAGCTCCACTCCCACAACGGCGAGTACTCCGATGGCTCCGGCACCCTCCAGGGCGCTCTGGACTACATCGCATCCTTGCCCGAGAGCGCCAATGTGGACTTCGTGGCCTTCACCGACCACTCCAACTACTTCGACAAGTCCGGCGAGGCCAACCCCGAGGGCGCCCTCTACGACATGAGCCTTGCCACCCCCTACGCCCAGGAGCGCTGGGGTACCTACAAGAGCACCATTGCCAACTTCAACGAGACCCACGAGGGCATTATCGCCATCGCCGGTTTCGAGATGACCTGGTCCGGCGGCCCCGGCCATATGAACACCTTCGCCACCGAGGGCATCGTCTCCCGTAACAACACCGCCCTGAATAACAAGAGTGCCGATGCCGGTATGCAGCTGTACTACCAGCTGCTCTCCCGTCCCGAGGGCGCAGAGTCCATCACCCAGTTCAACCACCCCGGCACCACCTTCGGCAACTTCACCGACTTCAGCTATTGGAACGAAGCCGTAGACAGCCGTGTGCAGCTGGTAGAGGTTGGTAATGGCGAAGGCCAGGTGGGCGGCAGCGGCTACTATCCCAGCTACGAGCAGTACACCCTGGCACTGGACAAGGGCTGGCACGTGGCTCCCACCAACAACCAGGATAACCACAAGGGCAAGTGGGGCAATGCCAACGAGGCCCGTGACGTAGTTCTGGTAGAGACCTTCAGCGAGGAGGGCATCTACGAGGCCATCCGCAACCGCCGTGCCTACTCCACCGAGGACAGAAATCTGGAGCTCTACTACTACATCAATGAGCTGCCCATGGGCACCATCATTGAGCAGGCTCCCGAGGTTCTGAAGTTCGATATCTCCATCCACGATCCCGACAGCACCGACTCCACCGCCAAGGTCGAGCTCATCGTCAACTCCGGCAAGGTTGCCTACACCTGGGACGATCCCGAAGTCCTGGCCAAGGGCATCCTCACCGCCGAGCTGAGCCCCGACTATTCCTACTACTATGTCCGTGTGACCCAGGCCGACGGCAATCTGGCCGTTACCGCTCCCATCTGGGTGGGCGAGGCTCTGAAGCTGGGCATCCGTGAGGTGGAAGCCTCCTCCGCCACCCCCGTCACCGGCGAGGAGCTGACCATCACCACCGAGCTCTATAACGAAGAGGGCTCCGACGCTCTGGTCAAGAGCGTGGTCTACACCACCAACGGCTCCGAGGTTCTGGGCGTGGACAACACCTCCTACCTCCTCACCGCAGGCGAGACTCTGGAGCTGACCTGGGCTTATACCCCCGAGATCGCCAAGCTCACCACCATCACCGCCACGGTCATCGTGGAGCTGGAGGGCAAGGAGTACACCTTCTCCACCTCCATCGAGCTGGATGTGCAGGATGCCTCCCGTATCACCTACGTAGGCGTGGATGCCTCCCACAACAACGAGTACGTCAGCGGCTACAATAAGGATCTGATGAATAACTTCATCACCCTGGCCAGCTCCAGCGCCGTCCGTGTGGAGATCCTCTCCACCTCCGAGGCTCTGCTGGCAGCCTGCGCCAACCCCGAGAAGTACAGCGCCATCGTGCTGAACGTCCCCTCCCGCCGCACCAACACCGCCAAGGACTACACCGAGGCGGAGATCGATGCCATCGTGGCATTTAACGAGGCCGGCGGCGCCGTGATCATCACCGGCTCCGGCGACTCCAACGACCAGAAGGCCAATGCCACCCACATGGCCGCCGCTCAGAATGCCGTGCTGGAGGCACTGGGCTCTGCCCTCCGCCTCTCTGACGACGGTGTCTACGAAGGCACCTCCTACAGCCTGCAGTTCGGTACCTTCGGCTCCCATGCCCTGACCGAGAACCTCAACGGCAGCGATCAGGTCATCAGCTACTACGGCGGCTCCTCCGTCCACGTGGTGGATGCCGAGGGCAACATGACAAACAAGTTCCCCAGCGGTGTAACGCCCATCCTCTTTGCCAATTCCAACACCATCTCCAAGGACGCCGACGCCGACGGCCTGGGTGGCAACATCCCCACCTACAGCCTGGATCGCCTGCTGGTCATGGCCGTGGAGGAGCAGGAGGGCAAGGGCATGATCTTCGTGGCAGGCGCAGCCTTCATGAACGACTACGACCTGAAGCTCCCCGCAGAAAATGCCAATAATACCCTGACCCAGAACCTGCTCACTGCCATCAACCCCCTGGAGATCGACACCATTGCCGAGGTTCGAGCCCAGACCGAGGTTGGCTACAAGTTCACCATCGAAGGCACCGTCACCTCCAACGCCTCCGGCTACGATAAGGACACCGCCTTCTTCGACTGCATCTACGTGCAGGATGCCACCGGCGGCATTAACTGCTTCCCCGTGGCGGGGGAGTACAAGATCGGTGACGTGGTTCGCATCAGCGGCACCACGGACTTCTACCAGGGCGAGCCGGAGCTGCAGGTGCTGAGCATCGAGGTCATCGGCTCCGCCCAGCCCGTAGAACCCACGGTCATCACCGCCGCCCAGCTAAACGACCGCTCTGTGGAGGGTCTGCTGGTCACCCTGAAGGGTCATGTCACCGAGATCACCCTGGCCAACGGCATTGCCGAGTCCATCTACGTGAAGGACGAGAACGGCGTCATCGGCCGTGTGTTCATCGACGGCTACATCACCGCTGAGAAGACCATCGATGATCTGGAGGTAGGTGCCTACATCGAGGCCACCGGTATCGCCTCCTACGACAACACCTACGCCATCGGCCATGACAGCTATGCCCGTATCCGTGTCCCTGACCGTGCCGATATTCTCTGCGAGGTCTGCGACCACGAGATCGTCATCCTGCCTGCAGTGGAGCCCACCTGCACCGAGCCCGGTCTCACCGAGGGCAGCTACTGTAAGCTCTGCGGCCTGGTCTTTGCGGAGCAGGAGCCCGTTGCAGCCCTGGGTCACTACGAAGTCATTGACCCGGCCATCGCCCCCACCTGCACCAAGAACGGCCTGACCGAAGGCAGTCACTGCGGCGTCTGCGGCGAAATTCTGGTAGCCCAGGAGATCGACCCGGCCATCGGCCATAACTACGTGGACGGCAGCTGCACCAACTGCGGCAAGGCCGATCCCAACCCCGATATCGCCTATGTGGACGTGCAGAAGGGCAGCTGGTACTATGATGCCGTGCAGTACGTCTCCAAGAACGGCCTCATGAACGGCATCGGCGGCGACCGCTTCGATCCCGAAGGCAACATGACCCGTGCCATGGTGGTCACCGTGCTGTGGCGAGTGGCAGGCGCTCCCGAGACCGGTGAGAATGTCTTCACCGACGTGCCCGAGAATGTCTGGTACACCCAGGCTGTGGCATGGGCAGCGGAGGCCGGTGTGGTCAACGGCATCGGTGAGAACCGCTTCGACCCCGAGGGCAAGATCACCCGTGAACAGCTGGCCGCCATTCTGTACCGCTATGCCAAGGCCGCAGGCGAGGATGTCAGCGCCACGGCAGACCTGACCGGCTTCCCCGATGCCGACAGCATCAGCCCCTACGCCGCCGAGGCTCTGTCCTGGGCCGTTGCCGAGGGTCTGATCAACGGCAACAAGGAGGGCGAGGTCACCTACCTGGCACCCCTGACCAGCGCCACCCGTGCCCAGGTTGCCGCCATCCTCATGCGCTACCTGGAGAGCTGAGAACGCTTTCCGAGCCCATAAAGCAAGAGCCGGAAAAAACACATTTTCCGACCTCGTATGCACAGGGCGGAAAACCAACAGCATTTTCTCCGCCCATAAAGCAAAAGCCGGAAAATCAAGCGCATTTTCCGAACCCATAAAGCTGAAAACCGAGCCGGTGCCCCCAAAAGGCCCCGTCTCGAAGCATATCCCACCAAAAAGCAGCAACCCCGCCCACCAACCCCCCGTAGCGGCGAACCCGCGTGTTCGCCCGTGGCATCGCTGAATAAATGAATAATGATGAAAGATGAAAGGCGCTCCGCCAACCATCGCCGTAGAGGGCGATGATCAATCGCCAGTGGCGCTACCGACAGGCAATGCACCTACAGTTGCACGGCAAATTTACCATAATAAAATTATGTAAACCACGCATATTTAGCATAAAGATACTTAGAAACGTCCATTGAGGCAAAAATACTTCCTGTCCGCAATAAGTCAAACAGAAATTTGCCGGTCTGTTTGGGAACTAATAACTAAGGGCTAAGAACTAATAACGAAGGTGTGCCTCCGGCACGGATTTGGAATATTTAGTCCGTCAAGCAGTAATTTGTCGAACTGTTTGACACATTCCCAATCACCACCGTAGGGCGTGACCACCGGGCGCGCCGAGACCTGCCGCACTACCGTCAGGATGCGTAGGGGCAGGATACATCCTGCCCGAGGCATCACCGACAGGCAATGCGCCTACGGCTACTCGGCAACTTTACCATAATATAATTATGTAAACCGCACACATTCAGTACTAAGTAACTTAACAAACAATCATTAAGGCAAATCCGACTCCCCCACACGGTAAGTCAAACAGAAATTTGCCAAACAGTTGGATTCACCCAAAGCCTTCTCCTTGGGGAGAAGGTGGCAGCCCGAAGGGCTTACGGATGAGGTGGTGTGCGATAGCACGTATTCGCCGAAACCCTTGATATTTATACGTTTTTTCGTACAGCACACCTCATCAGCCGCCTACGGCGACGGCTTCTCCTCAAGGAGAAGCCTTTGGTGCGCCGCAGCTTTTAGGATGAAGCAAACAGACCGATAAGCATCTATTTGACGGTGGTGCCAACAGCAACCCCCTGTGTCCCCCTTCAAAGGGGGAGATCATTGATCGATGGTGCAGGTAAACAGACCGATAAACAGAAATATGTCG
>JAZNVK010000280.1:0-2434 GCA_045592805.1 Faecousia sp. | reverse complement strand
GAAGGCACACCTCAGTTTTTAGTCCTTAGTTCTTAGTCATTAGTTCCTGAACAGCCCGACAAATTTCTGTTTGACTTACTGGGCAAAGGATGCCGTTTGCCTTACTGCTCCTGTTTTCAAAGTCCCTGTGTCTTAATTGGTGCGGTTTACATAATTATATTATGGTAAATTTCTCGGGTAGCTGTAGGTGCATTGCCTGTCGGCGGTGCCACGGGCGATCGACAATCTCCCCTACGGTTTCTGACGGCGGTGCGTTTGAGATCGGTTGTGCCACGGGCGCACACGCAGGTGCGCCCCTACGGGATTGATCGGTGCTGCGGTGCAGATCGGTGAGGCTTTGATGAATTGACCCTTTGGGTCATGAATTGCTGCTTTGCAGCATGATTTCTCGCTGCGCTCCATGAATTGAATTGCCTCCCCATGCGCCGCAGCGCAATTCATGCAGCGCAAGCTGCAATTCATGCCCCTCAGGGCAATTCATGCCGGAGGCAATTCATGGGGCAAATGCCCCCAATTCACGGGGCGAATGCCCCCAATTCATGCCGAAGGCACTGCTGCGGAGGGGGGATTCCACTTTTCTTTCCGGTTCTGCTATGATGGGGCATACACACGGAAGGAGTGATTTTTTTGATGAGAGATTCTGTTTTTGACCTGTCTCTGGATGTGCGGGGGCAGGGGCTGCAGCGCGTGCTTCCTGTGAAGCGGGGAGATACGGCACGCTGTCTGCGGATCCGTCTCACCGAGGGCGCGGAGGGCTACGAGATCGCTGACGGCTGCAGCATTGTCTTTACCGCCGCGAAGCCTGATGGCACGGTGATCTACAACGCCTGCGGCACGGAAGAAGGGGTGGCAGTGTATCACCTGACGGGGCAGGAGACCAATGTGGCCGGGGTGCTGCGCTGTGAGCTGCGGCTCTATGACAGCGGCGGCAAGCTGCTGACCTCCCCTGCCTTCTGCCTCATGGTGGAGGACACGGTCTACGACGACGAGGCGGTGATGGACAGCTCCTCGGAGTTCACCGCCCTGACGGCGCTGGTGACGGAAGCCAAGGCGCTGATGGAGGCATTTGCCGCCGACCGGGACTCCTATGCCACCAAGGAGGCTCTGGCAGCCCTGGCAGCCAGGCTGGGCGAGCTGAACGGCCTGCGCACCACCGCAAAGGATAGTCTGGTTGCTGCCATCAACGAGCTGTGCCGGGAGAGAATAACTGCCGTGGCGGCATCCGACGGGGTCAGCTATCAAGCCACGGTGGAGCAGTTGACCGTGGCGGTGGGGACGGAGATCCTTCTGATCCCCCAGAACACCAACCAGGGGTTTGCCACCCTGTCCATCAACGGCGGAGATCCCTACCCCCTGTGCTACCGCCCCGGCTATTTTGTGGGCGAAAACTACCTGCGCCCCACCCTGCAGCTGCCCTTGCCTGCGGAGAGTCTGCTGCGTGGTGGCGAGTATGTGTTCCGCTTTGACGGGCAGTGCTGGATGCTGCAATCCTATCTGGAGCGGCAATTACCCGGTGGACTTCCTGCTCATGATGCCGCCACGGCGGGGCAGGTGCTGACGGTTTCTGCTCAGGGTGCGGCGGTTTGGACGGCGGTTACGGATGCAGAGGAGGTGGCTTACTGATGCTGATGAACATTCACAAGGACAGCCTGCCCAATGCGGCGCAGGCGGTACGCAATAAGCTGGAGGACAGCAACGGCTATCTGCCCTCGGAGCTGGCAGAGAAGATCGATCTGATCCGCAGCCGCTCGGTGAAGACCGGTGTGGTGGTTCCGGCTGCGGATTCCATGACCCTGACCGTTCCCACTACGGGAAGGCTGATCCACGTCAGAGGCTATGATGTACCGCAGAAGACCGGCTATCTGGTGGCGGCCACCTGGTCGGAGGGCGCTGACCCCTCGGCGCACTGGGGCTATGCCCAGCTGGGTACGCAGACCCGTTACACCAACACCTCCGTCAGTGTCACCTTCTCCGGTCTGACCACCACCGTTGCGGAGGGAAATACGGTCTTCGACACCGCCAACAGCAGCCGTTTCTTTGCGGCGGGGGCGAAATATGTCTGGACCTGCTACGACTGGCCCCAGGAGCAACCGGTGGCGGTCTATGATGTGGGCGAAGCTGTATATCTCGTTCTCATGAGCAAGGGTGACGGCAGCAACACCGCCTTCCTGCTGGGCAGCGGTGCAACCGTGGACTATGGCTATGCCAACGGAGAAGTCATCGGCCGTCCCTGGGAGGACTACGTGGACAGCATTACGGAGATCCGCACCGGGGCGGGGGTGACCTCCCTGGGCGAATATCTCTTTGCAAAGCACAGCGCCGTGCGGCAGCTGCAATTTGAAGACAGCAGTGCCGTGACCCATCTGGGCGACCGCTGCTTCTGGCGCTGCTCTTTCGGGGGCGAATTCCGCTTCCCCAATCTGGCGGACGAGAG
>JAZNVK010000279.1:0-11690 GCA_045592805.1 Faecousia sp. | reverse complement strand
GGGGAAATTCTGCTCAAACTCCAACTGCCAGGGGGAGTCGGCGGCAAAGGCGAAGCCGGGCAGCCGCTTGCGCTCGGCATAGAGCTTGATCAGATCCACCGCCAGCTCCTTGGCGGCGGATTTGGCACGCTGCTTGGTCTTCTCCCACTGGTCGCCGCCCAGGCGGCTCAGCTTCACACCGCTGTCCTCGCCGCCGCCGATATACTTACCGATCAGGTCCAGCTGGGTGGCAGGGACGTAGAGTACATCTGTACCCTGATAGGCGATTTTGACATAATCCTTCACGGCTCCGTCTACCTTGATCTGTTCCATGGCCAGATATTTGCCGATGCCGTGGTACTCGTGCACCACCAGATCGCCGGGAGAGAGGTCGGTAAAGGAGTCTAATTTCTGCCGATTGGTAGGTTTTTGACGCTTTTTGCGCGTATTTTGAGCGTTTTGTACCAGTAACTGACCCTCGGTCAGCACAGCCAATTTCATCTCCGGATATTCCAGGCCAAAGGGCAACGAGCCATCGGTCAGCAGGATCTGTCCCGGCTTGGGCAGACTTTTCAGGGGGAAGGCCAGCATGGCAGAGAGACCTTTTTCCCGTAGCTGCTGGGCTAAAATCTCCCCTCGGCGCTGGTTGCCGCAGAGGACAAGAGAGGAAAAGTCGTTTTTCTGGTAGTGGGCAAGGTCGCCTATGGCAACTTCCAGATTGCCGCCGTAGGAGGGTAGCTGCTTGACGCTGATGCTCAGAAGCTCCTTGGGCGGCAGACGCTCAGGGTAACGGGAGGCAAGGAAGGAGTCTAAGAAAAGGGCGGTACAGTTCTGCAAGGTACTGCAAACCGTCTCAAAATCGGCGCTGAATTCGCAGTTTTCACCGAAAAGAACACCGGATTCCAGCAGGCTGTCCAGCATCAGACCCTGCTCCTCCGTATAGCGGTCGGCGGCACGGCGCAGATTGCCGTGGTCGCAGAAGAAAATCAGGCTGTCCGAGGGAATATAGTCGGCGGCACAGGTGAATTCCGGGTAGATCATGGCCATATAGCGGTCGCTGGGGGCAAAGCTCAGGCCGGCGGCCAGCTGCTCCGTGTCCTCCCGGAGGGTTTTCAGCAGCGCTTCATTGGGGACTTTGCGGCGGCGCAGACGGCTTTGCAGTGCCTCCAGATCGTCGATCAGACCTTGCCGTCCCTCCGGATGGAGGTCGGGCTGGGTCTCAGCCACAGGAAGGATCAAAGCATAATCCGTGTTCTCCCGGCGGCGCTGGGTTACGACATCAAAGAAGCCCATGGTGTCGATCTCGTCCCCGAAAAATTCCACACGGATGGGGTCGGCATAGGCCGGAGAGAAGATATCCACAATGCCGCCACGGACGGCAAATTGTCCGGCACCCTCCACCAGAGAGCAGCGCACATAACCGCTGCGGCTCAGAGCTGCAATCAGCTCCTCCTGCTCCAGCACAGCACCCTGACGCAGCTCTTTGGCGCAGGCGAAGAGGCTGCTTTTGGGCATGGTGCGGACGCAGAGCGCCTCCCAGGTGGCGATCAGCAGAGGGCATTTGCCCATGCTCAGCTCGTAGAGCAGCTTCAGGCGCTTCTGCTCAAACTGACGGGAGATGGCAGAGGCACTGTAAAAGCCCAGGTCACGGGAGGGCAGAATGGGGATTTCCAGATCCAGAAAGGATTTCAGTTCCTCCTGGCTGCGACGGGCGGCCATCTCGTCCTGGCAGAGGATCAGGGCAGGGCGATTGGTATGGTGAATGACAGAGGCGATCAGATGGCTGCGCCCCAGCTGGGCAGCACCGGAGAGCCCCACATGGCGATTTTTCTCCAGTGTGGCCAGGAGCTTGTTGAAAACCGGCAGCCCCTTCAGGGCGGTGAGTAAGAGTTCCATGGTAGAGAATGCCTCCTTTCGAAGGGAGAATGAGGAATGGTGAATGGTGAATGGTGAAGGTATGGGCTTCGCCCATGGATTTGAAATAAAGCCAAACAGGAATTTACTGAACAGTTTGCCTGCACCCAAAGGCTCCCGCATTAGGAGGATTTTCAGGCTATGAATCAGGTATCAAATACGCAATGTCATTGCGAGGAGCGAAGTGACGTGGCAATCCGCATCCTTAAAAACTTCCGTTTTAAGCTAAATTCCCATATATTCGAAACATTTAGGGGAACGGATTGCCACGTCGGGCTTACGCCCTCCTCGCAATGACATGGCTTTTCGGTAGACTGTTCCTCTATTGAAAAGATGGATTTAGGTGGAAGCCAACAGACCGATAAACATCTATTTGACTTTATTTCAAATCCCATGGTTGGAGCCGATACCTCTGCTATTCATTATTAGTTATTAGTTATTAGGTAAACTTCGAGCCATGCAGAAATGCGGAAAATGGGGTCTTGCCCCATTTTCCGTGTTACTGCAACAATATATGACAAATTATCCGGGTTTTCTGCCGTTGTATTTTCCGGCAGCGGCCTGCACGCCCTGCTCCAGGAGCAGCAGCGCCGCATCGGCGGCATCCTTGACCGCAGGCTGCAGCAGCTTCTCCTCCTCGGGGCTGAAGTTGGACAGCACCCAGGAGGCCAGGTCATAGTCCGGGTGGGGCTTGGCACCCACACCGATCTTCACCCGGGGGAAGGACTGGCTGTTGATCCCGCCGATGATGGATTTCATGCCGTTATGGCCTCCTGCAGAGCCGTCGGAACGGATACGCAGACGACCCACGTCCAGAGAAATATCATCAAAAAGGACGATGATCCGCTCCGGCGGCAGCTTGTAAAAACGTGCCGCATCCATAACGCTGAGGCCGGAGTTATTCATAAAGGTCATGGGCTTCAGCAGGACGATTTTCTGCCCCTTGTAGCTGCCCTGACCGTAGAGACCCCGGAATTTGGAGCGATCTACCTTAATACCCAGCTTCTCTGCCAGAACATCGATGGCACGAAAGCCCACATTATGGCGGTTCTTGGCATAGATGGGGTCGGGATTGCCCAGCCCCACCAGAAGCCAGTCGCAGGAAGGCTTACGAAACAGCATCAGAACAGGCTGGAGATGGAGGTCTCCGTGTAGATGCGGGAGATGGCCTTGGCGAAAACGGGAGCGGCATCCAGCTGACGGATCTTGGTGCCGGTGTAGCCGGTGGGCAGCGGGATGGTGTTCAGGAGCATGAGCTCGTTGATGCAGCTGTTTTCAATGCGGTTGACGGCCTCACCGGAGAGCACGCCATGGCTGGCACAGGCATAGACAGCCTTGGCACCGCCGATGGTGACAATGGCCTCGGCAGCGTTGCACAGGCTGCCGGCGGTATCTACGATATCATCATAGAGGATGCAGGTCTTGTCTCTGACATCGCCGATGATGTTCATGACTTCGCACATATTGGCTCTCTGGCGGCGCTTATCCACGATGGCCAGACCCATATGCATCTTCTCAGCGAAGGCACGGCTACGGGCAACGGAGCCAACGTCGGGGGAGACCACGCAGAACTCGTCGTGGTTATAGACGGTCTCGTCAAACTTGGACATATAGTAACGGGTGAAGAGGGGGTTGCCCAGCATGTTATCCACGGGGATGTTGAAGAAGCCCTGGATCTGAGCGGCATGGAGATCCATGGTCAGTACACGGTCAGCGCCGGCTGCACCGATGAGATCGGCTACCAGCTTGGCAGAGATGGGGTCACGGCCCTTGACCTTGCGGTCCTGACGTGCGTAGCCGAAGTAGGGGATCACGGCGGTGATGCGGCCTGCGGAGGCACGGCGGAAGGCATCGATCATAATGAGCAGTTCCATCAGGTGGTTGTTGACAGGCTTGCAGGTGGGCTGGATGACGAAAACGTCGCAGCCACGAACCGTCTCGTTGATGTTTACGGAAATTTCACCGTCTGCAAAGGTGGTGATGGTGCTGTCACCCAGGTCGATTCCCAACTCGGCGCAGATGCCTTTGGCCAGGGGGATGTTGGCGTTGGCGGTAAAGACTTTGATTTCTTTTCCGTGAGCGATCATGTGAGTTACCTCTCTTGATTCCGAGCGTGTTGCTCTGTATTTCTGAAGCCCGAAGGCTTATGCTTACTTATTCTTTGGGGCGCTTGTGGCGCAGGGACCATTCTTTTTTGTGGGATTGGCGGATACGGGCAATGGCCAGGGCATGGTCGGGGACATCCTCGGTGACCGTGGTGCCTGCGGCAATATAGCTGCCCTTTCCGATATGCAGGGGGGCGATCAGGGAGCTGTTGCAGCCGATGAAGGCATCGTCCTCCACGGTGGTCTTGTGCTTCTGCACCCGATCATAATTCACCGTCACCGTGCCGCAGCCGAAGTTACAGCGCTCACCGATCTCCGCATCGCCCAGATAGGACAGGTGGCTGGCCCAGGTATTTTCGCCCAGGACGCTGTTCTTGACCTCGACAAAATTGCCGATTTTCACGCCACGGCCCAGCTGTGCGCCCTCCCGTAGATGGGCATAGGGGCCAACATGGACATCGGCGGCCACCTTGGAGTCGTAGACCTGGGAGGCATTGATGACGCTGCGCTCACCGATCTCGGAATTCTCCACCACGGACCAGGGGCCGATGACACTGCCGGAGCGGATGATGCTGTTACCCTTCAGCATGGTACCGGGCAGCAGCCTGGCGCCGGTCTCAATGCGCACCGTGGGCTCAATATAGCAGCTGTCGGCATCGTAGATCTCCACGCCCTGCTTCATAAGACGCAGCATCCGATCCCGACGGAGACGGTCTGCCAGAGTCAGAGCGGCAGCGGGGCTGTCTACGGTAAAAAATCCATCAAAATCGCTCAAAACAGAGCAATTTTCTCTCAAAAACTGGGGGAAGTAAAAATCTTCATCCAGAGCGGTCATAAGCTGCTCACGGTCGGCACGGTAGGCAGGGGCTGCCTTGGGGCTGCCGCTGCGGTTGGCCAGCAGAGGACAGAACACCGCAGGACCTGCCAGAATGGTCACCGTCTCCTCGCTCTCGTCTGCCGTGGACAGGAAGACATGGAGCAGATCCGCCGCATTGGCATCGGCGGTGGTCATGACCTCCGCCTCCCTGGGCAGGCAGGCACAGGCCTCGGCTACAAATCGCTCGTGGCAGACCAAAAAGAAGCGCCCGACACCGCTGTCATACATTGCGTCAGACAGCCACGCGAGCAGGGGAGCGCCCAGTACGGGATGGAGAAGCAAAGGACGAGAAAAGCCCGTCTTGGCAGTATCATCGGGAATAAAGACGATGGCAGACAGACCTTTCAGCATAGTTTGGACATCCTTTCCACTCAATGTTCGAAGGGCATAGTTGTACTAATGCTATTATAGCAGATTATTTTCATTTCGTCCACCGATTTTACGCAGGAAAGGCAACAAATTACTGAGTTTTTTTTAGACTTTTTTTGTTGAAAAGTGGGAAAAGCTTTCTGTTCTTTCTCTTACAGACGCTGCATATATATCAGAGGGGGTGTTTTTATGAAAACAAAGCCGAAGACGCTTTTCCGCTGGCTATGCTTTGGGGTACTGCTGGTGGGGGCGGTATTTCGTCTCCTGGACGAGGGACAGCTTCTGACCAGTGTCAAGGCGGCAGCGGAAACAGAAGCGCTCACAGGAGAGGACTATCCCATTTTGGACTACCGACTGCCGGAGATCCCTTCTTTGCAGTTCTCGGCGGCGGATGGGATGCTTGTGGAGATTGAGAATGGGGCAGGGCTGGACTTTGATCGGGAGAAGCTGCTGTGTAAGCCTCTGGAACTGACCGTGGGGGACGAGCCGCTGGTGTTGATCGTCCATACCCATGCTACCGAGGCCTATACCCCGGAGGCGGGAGACTACTATACTGCCACTGCGGCTTACCGTACCGCTGATTCGTCTTATAATGTTCTTCGGGTGGGACAGGCCATTGCGGATAAACTCAATGGGCTTGGAATCGTAACCCTGCAGGATACGACGCTCCATGATACCTATGGCTACGACGATGCCTATGAGCGGACGGCACAGACCATTGCTGCTTATTTGGCACAGTATCCTTCTATCCGCATGGTCATCGATGTCCATCGGGATTCGGTGGCAGACAGCGCAGGAGCGCAGCTGGCCTTCTGTTCTCAGGTGCAGGGACAGCAGGCAGCACAGCTGCTCCTGGTCATGGGAAGCAATGCCGCAGGACAGGAGCATCCCCGTTGGCAGGAGAATCTCTCCATGGCGCTGAAGCTGCAGGCGCTGTGTGAAAGAGAAGCGCCGGGACTTTTTCGGCCGCTGTCCCTACGGCGGCAGCGCTATAATCAGCATCTGACACCCTATTCCGTTCTGTTAGAGGTGGGAACGGCGGGGAACACCCTCTCGGAAGCCCTGTACTCTGCAGAATTTTTTGCCGATCAGCTGGCCAGACTCCTGAAAGAGGGCAGCAGCGGCTGAGCGGTGAGGACGTAACAGCTGTTTATCGGTAAGCGAATGGCTAATATCTAAGAACTAATGGCTAAGGACTAATAGCTAATAACTGAGGTATCGGCTCCGCCGATGGAATTTGAAATTGAGTCAAATAGATGTTTGTCGGTCTGTTTGCTTCCACCTAAATCCATCTTTTCAATAGAAGTACAGTCTACCGAAAAGCCATGTCATTGCGAGGAGGGCGTAAGCCCGACGTGGGAATCCGTTCCAAAAATGTTTCGATTATATGGGAATTTAGTGTAAAAACGGTAGTTTTTATGGATGCGGATTGCCACGGCCACAAGTGGCCTCGCAATGACATTGCGTAATATGTTGTCTCTCTCATAGTACGAAATTATTCCTAATACTGGAGGCTTTGGCTACACCAAACTGTTCGGCAAATTTCTGTTTATCGGTCTGTGGCAGTTTCGTACAACACCGTAGGGCGGGGGCTTGCTCCCGCCGCCTCTGCTCCGCAGGAGCAGAGGAAAACATCTCGCAACATTGCACGAATTCGCCTTAGAGCGGCATAAATTAGTGAGTTTCTACCGCCGGCGGGAGCGAGCCCCCGCCCTACGGTGGTAATTGGCAGTGCAGCAAACTGTTCGACATATTTCTGTTTGACGGGTTTTGCTTTTGCCTTGTGCGTGATTCTAAGAAAATTGCCGCTCCTGCCGTTGGGGAACGGAGGAGCGGCTGATTTTTATCCGAATTCGTAAAAGACCAGGGCGTTATTTCTGCCGCTGGAGGTCAGGATGAAGACCCAATAAAGGCCGTTTTCATCCATGAAGGTGATGGTATAGGCGCTCATATCTCCGGGGAAGGAAAGATCTACCACCAGAGGCATATCCGGTGTCAGCTCCTGCTGGGAATAAACCTCCTGCTCCCAGGGATTACCCATGGCCAGATTGGCAACATAGATCCGCACTTCACGGAGGGATTCATAGGCGCGGAATGCCACGGAGAAGCCATATTCAGCACCGTCCAGGGAGGTATGGTGGTAATTTCCGCTCTCCAGCAGAGGACGGTCTGCGTAGTTGGCGGAAATGGGAGCATAGTTGTCAATACGGTACTGCAGATCCGTCAGGTTGATCCAGCCTGCGCCGGATTTCAGCCTGCCCCAGAGGTTACCCTCCCAGTCATACTGCTCTTCCACGATGGTGTAGGTGCCGGAAAATTCTACGGTCTGGACAAAGCTGTCGTCATAGCTGGGACCACTGAAAACGGACTGATCCGCAAAGGGTACCTGTAAATAATAGGGGAAACGGACACTGTGATTGTCCAGGACGGTCTGGTTGTCATCGTAGGGATTGCTTGTCCAATTCAGACCCTCCCGCTTACTCAGCTCATAGGTGGGAAGACCGCTCAGATTATGGTATTCCTCGCCATAGGCCTCGTAAATGACCTCCTGGATCAGCATGCCGTCTATGAGCTTCAGCTCCAAAATGCACTCATAGCCCTGATGACCGCTGGCCAGCAGGCAGGCATTCTGCCCGGAAAGGCCACAGAGATAGCTGTGAGAGCCGCCCAGAGTGGCGATCAGCTTGGCACCGGCAGGGCTCATGGTGTAAACAGAGTACATATAGTCTGCCTCGCAGCTGCCGATCTTAACAAAGAGCTCCGGACTGCCGTCACCGTCGAGGTCATAGACGCTGTACTCGCCGTGGAACACAGGATCAGTGGGGGTCAGATTGGACAGCTGAAGGCTGTAGGCATCTTTCCAGTGGAGCTCCGGCTCGGCCTCTGTGGGCTCGGTGGCAGTTTCGTTGGGCTTCGCGGGCTTCTGAGGAGGGACCTCCTCGGTGGCCTCTGTGGGCATCGTCCCGGCGGTGGCATCCGTGCTGGGGGCAAGGGTAGATTCGGTCTCCTGAGAAGCAGAGGGTTCTTCGGGGAAAATGGGAAGAAGCTTGCATGCCCAGAGGTTCAGACAGAGAATAAAAATAAGGCTAAAACATAACAGGCGTTTCATGGGAAATCCTCCTTTTTTGTTTCTATGTTGAGTATAAAAAAACCAAGGGGGTTTGTCAAGGGAAAGAACGTACAGAGTATGGTGAATGGTGGCGCCCATAAGATTTGAAATGGAGTCAAATAGATGTTTATCGGTGAGACTAAGAACTAATAACTAAGAGCTAATAACTGAGGTATCGGCTCCGCCGATGGAATTTGAAATAAAGTCAAATAGATGTTTATCGAACTGTTTGCTTTTGCCCAAATCCACCTTTTCAACAGAGGAACAGGCTACCGAAAAGTCATGTCATTCCGAGGAGGGCGTAAGCCCGACGTGGGAATCCGTTCCCCTAAATGTTTCGATTATATGGGAATTTGATATAAAACAGAGGTTTTTAGGGATGCGGATTGCCACGGCCACAGGTGGCCTCGCAATGACAATGCGTAATTTGATGCCTTACTCATAGCACGAAATCTTTCCTGATACGGGAGGCGTTGGCTGCGGAAAACTGTTCGACAAATTTCTGGTTGACGGGATATATATTTCAAATCCGTGCCATTTGTTATTAGTCTTTAGCTCTTCGTTGTTAGCTCAAAAAAAGACCGCCTCGGGCTGAGGCGGTCTTTTACTCGTATGTAGACTTAAACGCCCAGCTGCTCCAGGGCGGTGAGCTTCAGGCAGATGCAGAGGATCTCCATGGCGGTCTGTAGCTCGGCAACCGGGGGCAGCGTGGGGGCAATGCGGATGTTGCTGTCTTTGGGGTCCTTGCCGTAGGGGAAGGTAGCGCCGGCACCGGTCATGACCACCCCTGCCTCCTTCATGAGCCGCACCACCTTTTTGGCTGTGCCGTCCATGGCATTGAGGCTGACAAAGTAGCCACCCCTGGGCTTTGTCCACCGGGCGATGCCCAGAGGGGCGATCTCTGCCTCCAGAGCATTGAGCACCGCATCAAATTTGGGCTTCAAAACAGCGGCATGGCGCTGCATCAGCTCCAGCGTGTGCTGTTTATCCTGCAGGAAACGCACATGGCGCAGATGGTTCAGCTTGTCAAAACCAATGGTCTGGCAGCCGATGAGGGCAGTAATGTACTTCTGGTTGGCCACGCTGGCAGCCATAACGCCCACACCTGCCCCAGGGAAGGTGATCTTGGAGGTGGAGGCGAATTCATAGACCATATCGCCGTTGCCCTGCTCCCGGCAGAGACTCAGCATATCCCGGAAGGGGACAAATTCACCCTCGAATTCGTGGATGCAGTAGGCATTGTCCCACATCAGGGCAAAGTCCGGAGCGGCAGGCTTCAGAGCGGCAATACGGTCGGTAACACGGTCGGAATAACAGATGCCGTCGGGATTGGAGTACTTGGGTACGCACCACATACCCTTCACCTGGGGATCCTTTACCAGCGCCTCCACCAGATCCATGTCGGGGCCCTCGTCGGTCATGGGAATAGTGAGCATCTCCATGCCGAAGGTCTCGCAGATCTTGAAATGGCGGTCATAGCCGGGGGCGGGACAGAGGAATTTTACCTTTTCCTCCTTGCACCAGGGGCGGGGAGAGTGGAGCAGACCGTGGGTGTAGGCTTTGCTGATCAGGTCGTACATCAGCTGCAGGCTGGCATTGCCGCCCACAAAGACCTCTTCGGGCTTGGTGCCAAGGATCTCTGCAAAGAGCTTTTTGGCAGAGGGCAGGCCACTGAGCTCGCCGTAATTGCGCACATCAATGCCGTCGATCTCATAGTCTTCATAATCGACCAAAATCGCTAACATTTCGCTCACAAGATCCAGCTGCTCCTTGCCGGGCTTGCCACGAGCCATATTCAGGCTTAGCTTTTTTGCCTTATAATCCTCGTATTTCTTCACCAGCGCCCGGTATTCGGCACGGCGTTCCTCCGCAGTGTACAGTGCATAAGCCTTCATTGCGCTACCTCCTGTCTATCTATGGTATGCTTAGGATGTTCTCAAGTATTCCGCCGGGCCGTCGTCGTCGGTGAGGATCAGCATGCGGCCGTCAATGCGGAATTCGTATTCCACGGTGTAGGGGCTGGCGCCGTCGGTGATGTTACAGATCAGGCGATGACCCTCTAAAGTGCAGTTGCCGTAGAGCTTGCCGTAGTCGCTGCCCTGGTATTTCAGTTCTACGGTCATGGAGCCATCCTCGAAGAAGCTGATGGTCTCCACCATATTCCGCTCACCTTCGTCGGCACTGACCCAGATGCCCAGCAGCTCCCGGGGCAGGGTCATAATCTCCCGGGTGGATTCTTCGGTGGATGCAGTATCCTCCGCAGAAACGGTGGGCAAGGTCTCCTCACCGCAAGCCACTAGGAAAACCAGAGCAAAAACGCTCAAAATCAAGCAAAAATACTTCATTCTGGCTTCTCCTTTCCAAATCGGGCGGAGAAGCTCAGATCACCGTTCTCTTTGCGGATGCAGACATATCTGGTTTCGCCGTCTTCCGAGCCTACCAGACTCAGTTTTTCCCCGACGAAGCACTCCCGGTCAAAGGCCACGTCCAGAGCGGTATATTCGCCCGTGACATACTGTTCGGCCTCCTGAAGGTAAGCCACATTGTTCAGATGGCCGTTGGCATCGATCTGCTCCGGACGCACCAGCCAGGTGCCAAGAAGCGTCATATCCGGCGAGGGCTTGAAGCGCAGGGGCTTGGTGGTTCGCTCGGGTACGGGGGTGGGGGCGGTGAGATATTCGGCGCAGACGCTTAGAGGTTTTACCTTACGCTCCTTCTCATCCACCACAACCCAGGTCTGCACTGCCTGACCTGCTTCGCCCAGCTGGTCAAAAATGGTGAAATCACGGAGGCTGAAGGCGGCCTTGGGGCTGCGCAGGAAGGTCTCCACCCGCAGCGCTCCCACAGGCATCCGATGCAGACGGATCTGGTAGCGCACCAGCATCCACAGACAGCCACACTTGGCCAGCAGATTGTCGTGATCCACCTCCAGCATATAGCTGGCGGCCACGGCGGCCTTCTCCAGGGCTCGGGCAACCTGGGTCAGATTTGCCGCCCCTTCCGGGACGGTGATCTCCATACGTTCTACCATAGGATCATCCCTTAAAAAATATTTTTCCCATTCTACCACGGGAAAGGAATTCCGTCAAGAAAAACCGTCATTTTGTTCCCAAATTTTCCAGAACCAACGGCGATAACATACCAATAATCGGAAAGTTAGCACAGCACCTTAATGCTGCGAAGGAATAACGAATAGCTAATAACTGATATGTAATGACCTTTGTCAAGAGGCAAAATGTCTGAAACAGAGATCACCACGGTATTGAATTGTCCAGAAGGCATCTGGAAAGAGTCCTGGTATCAGTTCTCGGCATTGGCCACTCTGATATACGCGGAT
>JAZNVK010000278.1:0-15559 GCA_045592805.1 Faecousia sp. | reverse complement strand
TAGGTGTCCACAGGGTCCTGCTTCATCCAGTTGAGCAGGTCAGTGGTGCTGATCAGGTCGGAGAGGTTGCTCTCGCCCCAGCGGACATAGCAGTACAGCAGGATACGGGCCACGTCGCCCTTGACTGCGTCCAAGGGCTCGAAGCAGGTGGAGGTATAGTAGCCGCCAACCTTGCCGGAGTTGGAGGTTGCGGTCTTGTAGCTGCCGCTGACCTCGCCAAAGGGCAGGTTGTTACGGGTGGAATTCAGCTTGGGATCGGTGGGGCGCAGATGGTGCAGGTCGGAGCCGCAGTTGGAGGTGGTAAAACTGCCCAGACTCTGGCACCAGACGTGCTCACGGTTCCAGGTAGAGCCGCTGTCCCAGGTGCCGGAATAGGTCTCGGAGGAGTAGAAGTCCACGATCTTGCTGGAACTTCCGGCATAGGCATCGGAGTACTTGGTATAAGTCTTGAGATTTGTGTAGCTGGTCTTGGTGGAGTGGGTATTGGTCATCAGCGTTTTCAGGCTGCTCTTGATGCTGGAGGCTGATTTTGCTGACAGGGTGCTGTAGGAATAGGAACTGGTGTAGTAGGATTTCGCCTTGGAGCTCAGGGAAGTGCAGACGGTGCCACGTTTGCCGGTGTTGTAGGAGAAGGTAGCTGCGCTGGCGGTGGTGATCAGACTTGCGAAGATGGAGAATACCAGCGTCAGAACCAGAAGCAGGGAAAGCATCTTTTTCAGACTTGTCTTCATGATATTACCTCTCACGTCAATTTCCCACATCCATAGTGGGTTCTTTCATTATACCAGAATTCCGTCCCCTTTTGCCATTCGCTTTTTTTCCAAAATTTTCTTTCAGAAATTGGATATTTTTACGAAAACACGGAAAACACCGTAGTTTTTGGACAAAAAAAGAGAACCGCAGCAGCGGTTCTCTCATAGATTCAGTTCAATTCCTCCACGGCGGTACGGATGTCGCCCAGCATATAGAGGCTACCGAAGGCCAGGACAGCGCCGTTGGCCTCGGTCTGGGCAATGGCGGTTCTGACACCCTCTGCCACAGTGGCGCAGGGGGTAACGGGCTTGCCGAAAACGCTAAGTACCTCCGCCAGTTTTTCCGCTGCCATGGCACGGGGATTGCCGGGGGTAACGGTCACATAACGGGTGATATAGGGAGCCACCAGGCGGTACATATCGCTGAAATCCTTGTCTGCCATCACGCCGGTGAGGGCGGTAATGGGACGGTCAGGCAGGAAGCCTGCCATATTTTCCGCCAGAGCTGCCATGCACTGGGGGTTGTGGCCGCCGTCGATGATAAAGAGGGGTTCTTTGCGCAGCACTTCGAAGCGGCCGGGCCAGGCGGTATCCTTCAGACCCTTGCGGAGCTGCTCTTCGCTGATGCTCCAGCCCTTGGTCTGCAGTACCTCCAGGGTCTTCAGAACCACGGCGGCATTGCGCAGCTGGTGCTCGCCCAGAAGCCGGATCTCCAGATTTTCCAGACCGCCGCAGCAGAAGGTCTGACCCTCCAGGCTGCGCTCTACCAGACGGATGGAGTCGAAGTCTGCCCTGTGGAGCTTCGTGCCGGTGGCGGCGCATTTCTCCTCAAAAACAGCCTCCACAGAGGGGCTGCAGCGGTAGAGCACCGCATCGCCGCCCTTGATGATACCGGCCTTGGCAGAGGCGATCTCCTCCAAGGTGTTGCCCAGGACATCCGTATGATCCAGGCCGATATTGACGATCACCGCCGCCTCGGGGGTGTCGATGACGTTGGTGGAGTCCAGTTCACCGCCCATACCCACCTCCAGAACCACGATGTCGCAGTTTTTGCGGGCAAAATACTCCATGCCGATGGCAGTGACCAGCTCAAACTCCGTGGGATGGTCGGTCATGGCCTCGGCGTGGGGCTTGACGAAGTTGACGATGTCGATGAGCAGCTCGTCCTCGATCATCTCACCGCTGACCTGCATCCGCTCGTTGAAGCAGTTGATGTAGGGAGAGGTGTACAGGCCGGTGCAGTAACCGGCGGCAGTGAGGACGGAGGCCAGCATGGAGGCCGTAGAGCCCTTGCCGTTGGTACCGGCGATATGGACAAACTTCAGCTTCTTATGGGGGTTGCCCATGCGCTCCAGCAACTCATTGGTACGGGACAGGCCGGGGATGGACCCCTTCCAGAAATAGGAATGGATATAATTCAGAGTTTCATCAACAGTTTTCAGCATTTTTTCTCCTCCACTGGGGCAGCAAGCCCAGACGGTAAAACACATTGGTTCTGCAAAGCAGCGCCACCACCGCCACATCTACCACATAGGTGACGGCGAATTGGATGCTGCGAGAGGTCAGGAAGAGCAGATAGCTCTCCCAGAGGGTATCACCTTTGCCATAGTTCAGGGCGAGGGCAAAGCTCTGCCAGAGCACGGAGCCCAGCACCACCGGGGGCAGGAAAGCAAGGGCGATCTTCCAAACGGAAACGCCTCGCTGCACCAGGGGGCGGAACAGACCGGCGCAGAGGCCGTAGAGAATGGGGGGCAGGCAGAAGATGGGGTTGTAGCCGAAGGGCGAGATGAAGCAGCCAATGAAATCGGATACAAAGCCTACCATAGCGCCATAGACGGGGCCATACAGCAGACCTGCCAGGAAGATCGGCACCGCTTCAATGGAGAAACGGGCGCTGGCTTCGGGCATCATGCCAAAGAGACGGGCGAGAACGACGGCGAGGGCTGCCAGCAGGGCGCTGCCTGCCAGCTTTTTTGTGGTTTTCTTCATAAAAATTCCTCCAGAAATAGAGCATGGGCAGGGAGAGGCTTTTTTTCAAAAAGAAAGCCTCCCCCGAAGCTGTGGCTCCGAATGGGAGGAGGTTTACGATATACGATGCTATGCCCTGAAAATAGGGGCATCCTGCTCAGGCGGTTGCGGTAACCGTATCGCGGAGTTCAAAGTGAAAACTCCTTCGCCCGGTGGCAACCTCCCATCCAGCCGGTACTTAACGCACGGTTCCTACTCCCTGCAACATCGTTTTGTCGCCTATATTGTAGCGCATTTTTTGCAAAATGCAAGAACTATTTTCGATATTTTATTATTTATTTCTGCAAAGCTCCGCAATTTCTGCAAAGCGACCGCAAATTTTGTCGTAATTCTCCGGCACATGGGGTACACGGCAGGCAGAGCAGTCCTTGATGCCGTTCTCGGTATAGCGGAAATTGCCCCCGCATTTTTCTCCTAAGGCATAGAGAGGACAGAAGCAAAAGAGACAGTTAAAGCGCTCCGGGTCAGCACCCGCATGGCAGGGGAAATATTCACAGGCTTTGTTCTGAAAGAATTTGTAGCTCATAAGGCTCCTCCGATCCGTACCTGCGGCACAGATTTAGAAAATAAATGTCGTCAAACAGAAATTTGCCGGTCTGTTTGGGAACTAATAACTAAGAGCTAAGGACTAAAAGCTGAGGTGTGCCTTCGGCACGGATTTGGAATATTTCGTCCGTCAAACAGAAATTTGTCGAACAGTTTGCCGCAGCCAAAGCCTCCAGTATTAGGAATAATTTCGTACTATGTGAGAGACAACCTATTACGCAATGTCATTGCGAGGCCACCTGTGGCCGTGGCAATCCGCATCCTTAAAAACTACCGTTTTTATACTAAATTCCCATATAATCGAAACATTTTTGGAACGGATTGCCACGTCGGGCTTACGCCCTCCTCGCAATGACATGGCTTTTCGGTAGCCTGTACTTCTATTGAAAAGGTGGATTTAGACGGAAGCAAACAGTTCGATAAACATCTATTTGGTTGCGGATTCGTTTTGGGTTATTTCAGAACGACTTTCCAATCGTCACCCTGGGGGATGTAGAGGAATTCGTTGAGGTCATTTCGCTCGATGACGGTGAGCAGCTCTTCGAAATCGTCTACGGTGGGCAGCTGGGCGATGCGGTCACGGTCGATCCACTCCACCTTTCCCTCCTCGGAGGAATGGAGTTTTCCTTCAAAGTCCTCACTGTAGAAAAGAAAAACCACGTATCTACCCGATGCAATGGGGAACTGCTTCACTCCGCGGAGAGAAACCCTGCGTAAAATCAGGCCGGTCTCCTCCCGGATCTCCCGCACCACCGCATCCACGATGGACTCTCCCGGCTCCACATGACCGCCGGGTAGTGCATAGCCCCGCCAATCGGCCTTGACCCGATTCTGGAGCAAAATCTGTCCGCCCCTTCTCACCAAACACAGGGTGGTCAGTTCGATTCGCTCAGTACGATCCATATGCGCTCCTTTTGTATTATTATGGCAAAGCCACACCGATCTTTTCGCCCAGGCGGATCTTGGTTTCGATGCCACGGGCGGAGTGCTCTAAAACATCGGTGTCGATCTTTACCCGATCCTTCTGCAGCAGCAGGATCACCGTGGAGCCGCCGTAGGCGAAGTAGCCCTTCTCCTGCAGCTTCTCCATCTTACCGGGGGCATCGAAATGATTGCAGATCCTGCCTACCAGCAGCGCTCCTACCTCCATCTGCAGCACTTCGCCAAAATGCGCCGTGTGCAGCATTTGGTAGCAACGGGTGTTGCGGCGGTAGACCTTCATATCGGCGGCGATGGGGTTCACCGTGTGGAGGACACCCCTGATCAGCACGCTCTGCTCCCGGCTGCCGCTGTCGGGGTAGACATAGCGGTGGTAGTCATCGGGAGCAAGGCGGAAGATCAGACAGTAGCCGCCCAGAAATTTCTCAGCCAGTTCGCTGTTTTCCAGCAGCTCCTCCACGGTGTAGGGGACACCCTTGATCTCAAAACGGCTGTTTTCGTCAATGGGCATGGCAAGAAGCTTGGAGTCTGCGATGGCAGGCAGCTCTCTCTCCCCGGTCTGATCGAGATAGGTCTTCCGCTGACGGGTGAAGAAGTCATTGAAATTGTCAAAGTGCTGCTTCGTGCAATCGGATACATCAATGTTGTACTGCTTTCTGAATTTCTCCACCTTGCCACGGGAGAGACGGCTCTTTTGCCATGCACCGTAGAGATTGGAGACAAATTTGCGGCAGAGAATACCTTTGGCAAGAATTCTGCCAAAGGCGGTATTATAGGTAAAACGGATGGCACCCAGGCCGACCTCCGGCACTTCAATCAGTTCTTTTCGATTCCAAACCTGCATATGGGCTTCTCCTTTTATTTCAAAATCTTGCCGATGATCCAGACCTGCGTTCTCAGGGGCAGGAGGTTCAGAAGGCGCAGGAGGGGGTTGCGGTTGATATTGTAGCAGAGACGGGGGCGACGGGCCTTCAGGGCCTTCGCCACCAGGGCGGCGATCTTCTCCGGTGAGATGTTCTTTGCCTCTACCCGATCCACGATCCGGTGGAAACGCTCTGCATTGCAGGCATAGTGCTCTGTATTTGCCACAAAATCCTCCAGACGGCGGGTGGATACAGACAGCAGCCCCGTCTTTACCGCACCGGGGCGCAGCACGCTGACCCGGATGCCCAGAAGCTGCAGCTCCATCCGCAGCGCGTCGGCATAGCGCTCTAAGGCGGTCTTGCTGATGCCGTAGATCCCCGTAAAGGGCAGGGGATCCAAAGGAGCCAGCTCGCTGGTGGTGACGATCACACGGCTTCCCTGCTTCAAAAGGGACAGGAAGCTGCGGTTGATCCGAAAACAGGCCATGAGGTTAATATCAAAAACACGGGCAAATTCCTGCTCCGTCATCTCTACCAGAGAGTTCAGCTCGTAGATGCCGGCCATATGGACGATGGCGTAAAGCTGCTCCGTTTGGGCAGCGACGGTCTGATAGGCGGCCTCTACCCGGGCGCTGTCGGTGAGATCTGTCTGGATATAGTTCCAGGGGACATCCTCCGGGGCGGCGATGTCCAGGCCAAAGACCGTGTACCCCAGGTCGTGCAGATGCCTGCAGGTGGCACGACCCATTCCACCGGCCGCACCGGTGACCAGTACGGCACTCATTGTGCCACCCGGCCTCTGCGGGGCAGGAAGAGCGTCAGAGCAATGGCCGCAAGCGTCACCGCTGTAACGATCAAACCGCCCTCCAGGCCGAAATTGCCACCGTGGAACAGTTCACTACTGCCAACGGGTTCCATAATTGCCACAGAGGGAAGCTGCGCTGTGCCGCTGACCCGGATACCGATCAGGTTGCCCTGGGCAAAATTCCAGGCGCTGTGAATGGCGCAAGCGCCCCAGAGGTTGTCGGTGCGCAGCACATAGACCGCCATAAACACACCGAAGAGGATAATATTCAGCAAGGCCAGGAGGGTAAATCCCGGATTAAGACCATGGAGCAGACCAAAGACCGCAGAGCTGATCCCCACCGCAAGGGCCATATGGCAGCGGTTACTGAGGGACATCATAAAGTAGCCCCGGAGCATAACCTCTTCAGACATTCCCTGAAGCACGAATCCCACAAAGAAAGCCAGAAGATACAGCACGGGGATTTTCTCGGCAAAGGCAAAACTCAGTTCGCCCATAAGCCAGAGAATGCCGGCGCAGAGCAACAGCATAACAGTGCCAATGGCATAGCCTTTCAGATAGCGCAGCAGCCAGCCGGACTTAAAAAATCCCATAGAGCCTATGGAGCGCTTCTCGATCTTACGGCAGTATAGGATGCAAAGAAGGGTAGTAACAGCAGTAACCAGCAAGGACAGCAACATAATCCAGGGTTTCTCCGTCACAGCCGTAGCCGCAGTGATGGCGGTTGTCACATCGCCGGAGGTGATGGCAGACAGCATCCGGGGATCGGTAAAAATCCCCACCAGCAAGGGGATCAGGAGGATCATGGAGGACGCTGTGCTTGTGACCGTATAGACTGCCAGGAACAGGAGGATCTGCAGGATCAGCTTGGGCTGAAAGCGGGCAGCACGGGCCTCGGCCAGCATTCGGTTATTTTGACAGGAGATCATAGATCTGCCCCCTTACGATAGATTTGAATTTATAGTACCACAGAGCGGAGGGAAATGCAAACAGTTTCCGCAAAACCACAGAGAGGCAAGCAGGTATTTGCCGACCGGTTTGCCGCACCGGCGGCCAACACCACAGGAGCGAACCCACGTGTTCGCCCGTGGCACAATCGATCTCAAACGCACCACCGATAGACTCCGTAGGGTCAGGATACATCCTGCCCGTGCTACCACCGATACCAAACACACCATCGTCGAACTCCGTAGGTGCGATGATCATGTCGCCCCTGGCACTGCCGACAGGCTACGCAACCACAACAGCTCTGCAATTTACCATAATATAATTATGTAAACCGCGCTAATTTAGACAAGAGGACTTTGAAAACAGAAGCACTAAGTCAAACGGCACCCTTTGCCCAGGAAGTCAAACGGCATCCTTTTCCAAATAAGTCAAACAGAAATTTGCCGAACAGTTGGATGCAGTGCCAATTACCCCCGTAGGGCGCGACTACCAGGCGCGCCGAAACCAACCGAGCCATCGTTAGAAGCCGTAGGGGCGATTGTCAATCGCCTGTGGCACTACTGACAGGCTACGCAACCGCAAAAGATCCACAAATTTACCATAATATAATTATGTAAACCGCGCATATTTAGCACAAAGGAACTTAAAAATGTCCATTAAGGCAAAAATACAGCCTGTTTGCAGTAAGTCAAACAGAAATTTGTCGGTCTGTTTAGGAACTAACAACTAAGAGCTAAGGACTAATAGCAAAGGTGTGCCTCCGGCACGGATTTGGAATATTTCGTCCATCAAACAGAAATTTATCGAACAGTTTGCTGCAGCCGAAGCCACCCGTATCGGGAGGATTTTCAGGCTATGAGTAAGGCATCAAATTACGCATTGTCATTGCGAGGCCACCTGTGGCCGTGGCAATCCGCATCCTTAAAAACTACCGTTTTTACACTAAATTCCCATATAATCGAAACATTTTTTGAACGGATTGCCACGTCGGGCTTACGCCCTCCTCGCAATGACATGGCTTTTCGGTAGCCTGTACTTCTATTGAAAAGGTGGAAGCAAACAGACCGATAAGCATCTATTTGACGTTGGCGCGGGTGCATACAGCGTTCCATTGGCAGACTTTTGTTTTGATAAGGGTGTTTCTGAATTCTGTTATGGATTAATAGGTGCTTCCGCTTTGTTCCGTGGCAGTTGTGCCAGTATCGTCCCAATTCAGAAAGGCTTCTTCCGCATCCTTTTGTGCCTGGATCAGCCGCTGGGCAGCGAGACCGTAGTTCTGTCTTTTCAATTCCTCCAGAGCATCGGTGATCCCGCAGAATAAAATAGAATATGACTTTTGATATTCGGACATAATTTTCACCTCCGCATGCGTCAACATTGCGTCATTCTTACAAACTATTATAAAATGACGCTAAAATTTTGTCAATACTTCGTCTTGGAGGAATGAAAAAATGAAGGATGACAAAAGCCGCTATACCTTACGAACCAGTCCGGAGCTGTTGCAAAAGCTGGGCTATATCGCGGAATATGAGGGAAGAACCAAAAATCGGGAATTGGAGCAGATGATCAAGCAGCGCATTGCTGCCTTTGAAAAGGAACACGGTACCATACCGACAACAGAGTAAAAAGAGATATGCCATCCTAAGAGAGACTTTCTTTCAGGATGGCATATTCTAATATGGCCTTATCGAGTCAAATGGATGTTCTGCTCATTTGCGGAGTTGGCGGACAAATCAATGGCATATAGGTCATTATTATTGATAGAAGTGATCCTCATTGAACCATACTCGTCTCCGTCGCCACTTTTAATAGTGACCAGATCGCCGTCTATTATGTAGCGACTGAACATTTTGCGGTCACCATACTTTTGCTCTACGGTTCCGTCGGAATAGAAAACAATATAGTGTTCATCCTCGTCATAGCTTTCGTCGGCAAAGAACCACTTACCAAGAATCAATGCTTCATAGTTAGAACCCGTGTGGGAGGAGTATGTGCTTTGGAAAGAGGTTGTGGGTGCTGTATAGCTCTCAAAGACATTCGCTTGACATCCACAGAATACAAAAAGCAAATACAGGCTGAAAACAGCAGTCAGAAATTGTTTCATAAGTGCCTCCATATTTAAGAATAAGCTAATTATATAACATTTTGTTATATTTGTCAATAGAACAAAATGTTTTATATATACTGTTTTGTGCCCACAATAATTCAGGAGGACACAAAATGTATCGACGAATTCGAGACCTGCGGGAGGATCATGATCTGCTGCAAAATGATCTTGCGCAGCTGCTGCAATGTACGCAGGTTTGTTATTCCAATTATGAAACAGGTAAACGGGACATTCCTACAGAGGTTTTGATCCGCTTGGCAGAGTTCTATCATACCAGCACGGACTACCTTCTGGGCAGAACCAGTCAGAAGGAACCCTATCCGAAATAAGAAAACAGAACGAACAAGGAAATTAAATTTCTTCGGCCGTTGGCTTGTGATTGTTTACAGGTTAGCTTTCCAGCAGTTCTTTTGCCAGGCGGGGGTTTTCTTCGGCCAGGCTGCGCAGACGTTCAACGGCGGTTTCGTCGGCGGTTTTTTGGGTCAGAGCCCGGTCAATGAGGGTCTTAAGATCCTCTGCGGTCACGTCCTCCAGGGGGAGATACAGCTTCTGTCCCAGATAGTCCAGAAAACCGCTGACCTTGGGATCGTAGACCACGCCAACCACGGGAACACCCTGTCCGGCGGCGAAGATCAGGCTGTGCAGCCGCATGGAGACTACCGCCTCCATCTGCTTTACCAGCGCCAGGGCCTGCCTGCCGTCCCGCCCTGCGCTGAGCTGCACAAAGGGGCAGCGGAGCTTCTCGGCCACGGCGGCGTTGGCAGCCTCGTCCCGACGGGGTTCCATGGCATAGAGCAGAGGGGTCAGACCGTAGGTCTCGTAGGCATAATTGCAGGCGGCGGCGAAGTCCTGAATTTTCTCACGGAAGCCCTCCCAGGGGCGCAGGGCAAACATGATATAGCGCTTCTCCGAAGCAATGCCGCTGCTGCGGAGATAGGTCTGCATGGGGCCACCGACGGGGGCATCCATCAGCAGCGCCGGATCGGCGGTGAGGGAGATCTCCGGCTTGGTGACCTGCAGCTCCTTCAGGAACTCCAGAGAGTATTCGTCACGGACGCTGATCTTATGGGCATAGCGGTTGAGGGTGGCGGCGGTGCGTTTGCGGTTCTTCCCACGGGAGATGGGACCCACGCCGCAGCCGTAGAGCATTACCTTGCAGCCGTTTTTGGCGGCCTGACGGATGCTGTAGAGATAGTAGAGCAGGGAACGGGTGCTGGTGGCATCCTGCATCAGGGTGCCGCCGCCGCTGATATAGAGCTGACTTTTCCGCAGCAGACGGCCGATGCGGAAAATGTGGAAGGTATAGACCGCATTGACACCGGCGATCTGTCGGGTCTGGGCAGGCTTGCGGCTGAGAGCGGTAATAGGCAGATCGGGATCAACCTGCCGCAGCTGCTGGACGATGGCATTGAGAATGGCATTGTCGCCGCAGTTGCCTCTGCCGTAAGCGCCGCAGATCACCACACCGTCCCGTTTCCGCTGCAGGCGCTCCGTCCTGCGCAGGATGGCAGCGTAGATCTGCTTCTGCTTCTCCACCATGGCATCCAGGGAGAATTCCCGACGGGTCTTCTCCTGCAGAGCTCTGCCCATCTGACGGCGCAGATCGGAATCCTGCGCCAGCCGAACCATATGACCGGCCAGTGTATCGGCATCTCTGGGCTCAAAGAGGAAACCGTTGATGCCGTCGTCAATGAGATAAGGTACACCGCCCACACGGGAGGAGATGGTAGCGCAGCCCATACGGGAGCCCTCGGTCAGAGCATAGGGGAAGGTCTCGGACAGGGAGGTCAGCAGATTTACATCTAGCGCATTGTAGAAGCTGTACATATCCTTGACCCAGCCGGCGAAGAACACCGTGTTCTTCGGGCAGAGTTCTTCCGCAAGACCACGGATCAGTGCCTCCTGCTCGCCCTCACCGGCGATGACCAGACGGATGTTGGGACATTCCTTCACCGCCCGGGCGAAGGCACGTACCAGGGTCTCCATATCCTTGACGGGATTGATACGGGCGGCAATGCCGTAGACCACCGTATCTTCCCGCAGCTCCAGTCCCAGAGTCTTCAGATATTCCTCACGGGACACTACCGGGGGGATGTGGGAGAAATCCACACCGTTATACAGGGGATACAGCCGCTGGGGATCGAAGCCACGGGAGGTGAGCAGCTCCGTCATGCCGTGGGACACGCCCACCCAGGCATCGAATTTCCGCAGGGCGATCTTGTTGATGTTGCCGTAGGTCAGGGCGGCCAGGGGTCTGCCCATATAGTCCAGGCGGTAGTCGCTGTGGACGGTGGAGACCACGGGAATGCCTGCCTTTTTCCGCAGCAGAGCGCCCAGCATATTGGCCTTGGCGCCGTGGCAATGGATGATCTCATAGCCGTCGTGGCGGATCATGGCGAGAATTCGCTTGCGGCTCTTCAGGGGATTGGAACCGGCAACCACCGTGGTGGGGATGCCCAGAACCCGTGCCTCGGCGGCAAATTCGCCCTCCATAAAGCAGACCAGATGGACAGTCTCGCTGCGGTTCAGACCCTCCAGCAGGCTCAGTACATGGGTTTTGGCACCGCCCACATCGCCGCCGGAGATCAGATGTAATATTTTCATGACACGTTCCTCAACTAAAATATAGCTTGATTTTTATATGTGGACTAATTATAATATAAAAAGCGAAAATATGCAATATTCACTTGGTTTTTGTAAGGAGGCAAATATGAAATTATTCGGAAAAGGCGGCAAATTGAATATCGTGGATATTCTGATTATTCTGGTGCTGGTAGCCGCCGTCGCTTTTGTAGGTATAAAGCTGCTGGGCGGCAATGAAACGGAAGAAACCGACATCGGCGTTGTGGAAGATAAGGACACCATGGAGCCCAATATCCGCTTTACGGTCTACTGTGAGGATGTCTCTCCTGTGATTGCGCAGCAGGTCATCAGTTCTCTGGAGGGCGAACCCCTGGATGTGAACGGAACTGCCGTGGAGCGCACCCAGATCTACTACTCCAACTCCCTGGAGGAGGGTCATTTTGTGGACTGGTACACCGTGGAGAACGGCGATCAGCTGGATCTGTACCTGACTATGGAGGCCGTTGCCGAGGTCTATGGCCCCAATGTCCACTCCATCGCCTGGCAGGATATCCGTATCGGCAAGGACTTCATCTGCAAGACTCTGGAGATCGAGGTCAGCGGCGTTGTGTATAGTCTGGAGCTGCTGAAATGAGTGAACTGATCAGAGGCAGCCTCTTCTGGCGACTCTGTGCAGGTTTTGCGGCATGGCTGGGACGCAGCTTTATCGGTCGGTTTTTCGCCTTCTTGGGTACCTTATGGCGGGACTCCGGCACCTATCGCCTGTGCAGCCGCCTGCTTTTAAGTCCCTCTCTGGTGGAGCGCTCCGGCTACCGCCGCCTGCTGGACGGCCTCAATGACCGCCTGCACGGTCTGCGGCCCCTGCTGCAGGAGAGCTTCTTCCTGGGACTCCTGCGCCGCCTGTATGCCTGGCTGAAAAAAAGCTATAATTTAGGGAAAGTCTTTTCCCGTGGGATCACCGGTGTGCTCCTCTTTGTGGCGGCAGCCTATGCCCCCCTGGACTACCTGCTCCGTGATGTGCTGCAGCTGGCAGCCATTGCCTCGGTGTGGGATGAGCTGCTGATCCTGTTCTGCTTCTTCTGGACGCTCTTCCGCCGTGCGGACAGCGAAAAGAAGATCGCCTCCCGTGGCAATGCCACGGATCTCTTCCTGGCCTTCTACCTGCTGGCCGGTGTGGTGCTGCTGATCTGTACCGTCAGCAACCTGGGTGTCAATATCACCGGTATGCGTGCCAGTATGCAGTACATTCTGCTGTTCTTCGTCATTGTCCGCCTGATCCGTGACCGGGAGGATCTAATGATGATGTACAAGGTCATGGTGCTCATTGCCTTCGCCATTGCCCTCCACGGCATCTGGCAGTTTATCATCGGCGTGGAGATCCCCTCCAGCTGGACCGATCAGGCAGAGCAGAGCGTCCGCACCCGTGTCTTCTCCATCTTCAGCAATCCCAATATTATGGGCGGCTATATGGTGATGTTTGCCCCCATGGCCATCGGCATGGCCTACAGTGCGGAGAACCTGTCCGAGAAGCTGTTCTACTGGTTTGCCGGTATCTGCATGTGTCTGGGCTGCCTGTTTACCATGTCCCGTGGCTCCTGGATGTCCCTGGTGGTGGCGGCGGTGCTTTTCGCCCTGATCATCGACCGGAAGCTCTTTGCCATGCTGCTGGTGGGCGGTCTGGCGGCCTGTATGCTGCCCTTTGTCCGCAGCCGTATCGGCTATCTGTTCACCGATGCCTTTGCCCGTTCCAATGCCACCGGCGGCAGAGCCAAGCGCTGGGCCATGGCCTTTACCTACCTGAACCAGGAGGATGCCTGGACCTTCGGCCTGGGCTTCGGCATCTACGGCGGCGCTGTGGCGGTGCAGAACCCCATCCGTGACTATGAGTATATGTACGTGGATAACTACTACGTCAAGACCCTGGCGGAGAACGGCATTGTGGGTCTGAGCTGCCTGCTGACTTCTCTCAGCGGCCTGCTGTACCAGGGTGGCAGAACCATTGCCAAGACCGCAAAGACTCCCTATAAGCCCCTCTGCACCGGTATGCTGGCCGGTCTGGTGGGTATTCTTGTCCAGAGCCTCTTTGAGAGTATGTGGGAAGAGCCCTATATGATGGCGCTGTTCTTTATTGTGGCCGCCATGATGATCTGCGCCGGTCTGCTCCATCGGGAGGGGCAGCGCAAGTCCCTTTGAAAGATATAAAAGGAGCGTATGACCTATGTCCAAGAAATCTCTGCTGATCCCCGTGATCCTTATTGTCCTTGCCCTGGCCATTGTTGCCGTGGTGCTGATCCTCGCCCTGGGCGGCGGCGACAGCATTATCAAGGATGACGACCCCCTGCCCATCCGCTTTGCCAAGGCGGTGCTGATCTGCGACCAGGAGGAGATCCGCAACTGTGTCCATGAAAACATGGAAGAAGAATTTGTCAACCGCTACGGCGCCAACGAGGTGCGTTTCACCGATTGCACCGCAACGGTGGTGGCAGAGAGCGCCCTGCTGCGGGACGGTCTGGAATTCTATGCCAGCGAGCTGAACCGCGACTACGGAATTCAGTCTGCCATAGACTCCGGCTGCTTCTACACCGTGGACTTCACTGCGGAGTACAACGGCAAGGAGTACGGCGGCTCCATGACCATTCTGGTGGTCAACCTGGACGGCACGGACTATGTGACCTCCGTCAAGCTGGATCGCATCGACGATGCCTTCTATCAGGACAATTACCCTGCCGGCGACTATTACTACGATATGTTTGGAGAATACTAAGCTTCATAGCAAAAAGCCCACCTGAACTGCAGGTGGGCTTTTGCGTTCTTTCAAAGATGAACTTTATTCAGCGGAGATCAGGTAGTAGTACACAGGCTGACCGCCGTTGATCACATTGATCTCGGCATCGGGGCAGATCTCGGAGAAGAGCTCCGCAGCGGCATTGGCCTGATCCTCGGTGATGTTCTCGCCGTAGTACAGGGTGATGAATTCCTTGCCGTCCTCGCTGACCTTCTGTGCCATGCCCTTGAGCAGAGCGTCCACATCGGTGTTGCTGCCGAAGAGGGCGCCGCCGTAGAGCGCCAGGTACTCACCGGCATGGATGTCGTGGCCGTCGAAATCGGAATCACGGGCGGCATAGGTGATCTGCATGGTGGTGACACCGGTCATGACCTCGGTCATGGTGTCCACCAGCTCCTGCTCCTCCATCTCGGGGTCAAAGAGCAGCATGGCGGCGATACCCTGGGGAATGGTCTTGGAGGGGATGACAACCACCTTTTTCTCCGTCAGTTCCACGGTCTGCTCCGCAGCCATGATGATGTTCTTGTTGTTGGGGAAGACAAAGACCACTTCCGCAGGGGTCAGGTTGATCTTCTCCAGAATGTCCTGGGTGGAGGGGTTCATGGTCTGACCGCCGTGGATGATCTGGTCAGCACCCAGCTCGCTGAACACGCTGGCAAGTCCCTCACCGGCGCAGACAGACACGATGCCGTACTTCTTCTCGGGAGCGGCAATTTTGGGTTCTTCCGCCTTGGCGGGGGCAGCGGTTTCGGTCATGACCTTCTCGGAGTGCTGCAGCTTCATGTTCTCGATCTTGGTGGTGACGAAGGAGCCGTACTTCAGGGCTTCCTCCAGAGCGGTGCCGGGGTGATTGGTGTGGACGTGAACCTTGATGATCTCATCGTCGTCCACCAGCACCAGGCTGTCGCCCAGACCGCCGAGGAAGGCACGGAGCTCCTCGGGATCTCTGTCGTTCTCACGGGAGATGATGAACTCGGTGCAGTACTGGAAGGTGATGTTCTCGGTATCGAAATCGGAGAAATCCGCCTGCTCCTTCTTGGGAGCTACTTCCGCTTCGGGGGTGTAGTCGATCTCACCGCCCTGAAGGACGATGAGCATGGCCTGCAGGGCAAAAACCCAGCCCTTGCCGCCTGCGTCCACCACGCCGGCCTTCTCCAGAACGGGGTTCTGGAACTGGGTCTGTGCCAGGGTCTTCTCGGCACG
>JAZNVK010000277.1:0-16958 GCA_045592805.1 Faecousia sp. | reverse complement strand
CGGGCCTTCTCCAGGCGGCCGTCCTCCAGGCTGAGGCAGGGGCTGTAGTCCAGTGTCTCGCCGCCCTGCCCCTCGATAAAGAGGCTCAGATTGGGGAAGATCTCACTGACATTGCCGCGGAGCAGCAGCGGGGCAGGCTCATAGCCCACATAGAGGGACTCTTCCCAGGTCAGCGCATAGGTGTCCTCGTCCATACCCTGACGATAAACGGTAAGGCCTACATCATCCCGGGTCACAACGAAGTACAGCTCCAGGCCCTCCGTCTCGATGAAGTTCTCGGAGGTAAGGTCCTGAAGCAGAGGCAGGGCTTCGGTCAGGCCGCTGTTTTCCAGATAGTCCTGAATTTCCATAAAGTTTCCTTCACAGCTGCCCAGGTAGGCAACGGCCGCAAGGCAGCCCTCGTCATGAAGCTGCTGCTGCAGCTCTGCCATCAGATCCACCGGCGGCTCCGTGGAGGGTTCTTCGGTAGAAGGCGCTTCGGTGGTGGAGGGAGCCGTGGATTCCGTGGTGCTCTCCTCCGGCTCTGTTCTGGGAGGGGGATCAATATCAATCATGCGGTCGCAGCCTGCCAGCAGGGCAACGCACATAACTGCTGCCAAAAGGAGGCAGAGTAATTTCTTCATATTTCTCATCCTTTCTCTTATGCCCAGGGATCCAGGCTGACGGGTTTGCGGATATCGGAGAGCAGGAACTGCTCCCACAGGAACCACTGACCCGTGGAGGGCTTGGTTCTCAGCTTGATCTGACGGGGAGAATCGGCACCGCCGGAGCGGATATGCAGGGTCAGATAGCCGTCCTTCAGCTGATCCCGACTGTAGGGGTTCTCAAAGAAGTCCAGGGTATAGGGCCTGGTGGGCTCGTAGTTGTTCTCCGGCCTTGCTCCACGGAAGTAGGAACGGGGTACGTAGTCCTTGTCACGGAAACGGTCGGCAATAAACTGCTTGTCGTAAGCAGAAAGACCCTTGGGGCCGTGGAGGAAGGTAAGCATCTCCAGAGCGGCTTCCTTATTGGCAGGATAGACGCACAGAGCAGCAATGACCAGGGCGGCGGTATGCTCGGGGCGGGAAAGGGCAGCCTCAGGCATGGCCTGCAGTTGCGCAAGGCTGACGGGGATCTCAGACAGGGTAACAGAGAGGCTTCCGTTTCCGGAGGCAGACTGTGTGGCACGGTTCTTCAGGGAATCAAAAAATGACATCGTGTATTCCTCCTGACAGGTTATTTCACGGGACGTCCCCAATGGGAACCCTTGCTTCCCATTGGGCACGCCTCGTGGCGATAGCAAACCGGGCCGCCGCCGAAGCGGCGGGCCATGGCGTATTGAACAGGGGCAATGCGCCGGATTGCAAGAATTAATTAAGCAGCGGGAGCTACGCTGGCCAGGATTGCCAGAACGTCAGCGTCGGTAACGCTGATGGTGCCGTCGCCCTGATCAGTCCAGATGGTAGCCTGGTACTGATAGTCGCCGTCCTCTGCCCACAGAATGACCATGGGGACATCCATGCTGGTGGCGGAGAAGCCGTTCCAGGTGTACTTGCCGGCGGTGATGGGCTCCAGATCGGTGGCGTTGTCATACCACTCGGAGGAGGGGGTCATCATGGATTCGCTGGGGCCATAGTAGTCGAACTTGATGTAGGGCTTGGTGAACAGATCCCAATCGGTCTCGCCGCCCTTGACGATCTGCAGGGCATCGGGATCCTTGGCATCGGCGTCATCGGACCAAATGTCGGAAACGGGGAAAGCCTTCCAGCCTTCGGGAACCAGAGCGCTGAAGTTGCCGGTGCTGTAGGTTTCGCCCTTGACTTCGGCGTTGCCGCCGTCGTTGTTTTCTTCGCCGCCAACGTTCTCTTTGTCGTTGTTATCGGGGGCCTCGGTCTCCTCGCCGCCGCAGGCGAACAGGCACAGAGCCATGGTCAGAACCAAAAGGATTGCTAAAAACTTCTTCATCATTATTACTCCTTTTCTGAAAATTGTGGATTTCGCAGTATGCCCTGTTACACACTGCGTCCATATAAACTGCACAAATGCAGGGATATGGTATATGGGTTTGCGTGACTTTTTACAAGTCCACTTCTTAATTCAATGCGCCGCCGCAGTATTCGCAGCAGCCGTTCTGATCGGGGATGGAGGTGGCGCCGCAGTAGGGGCAGGTGACGGCGGTCTTGGGGGCGGCAGCTGCCGCAGCCTCTTCCCGCTGCTCCTGACGGGCATTCATCAGACAATTCTGAAGCTCTTCGCCCATCTGCTTGTACTGGCGGTATTCCAGATCCCGCTCGGGAGAGAATCTCTGCGCGCCCAGAAGCATTTTGCTCTGCTGATGCTCGATGCACACGGGGTTTCTGTTCAGCTTCAAGCGCATATCGTCAAAGAAGGGATTGCGGACATAGATCTTGACATAGAAATCGTAATCATAGCGGTAGCGGGGAGGATTGTAGCTCACCTTCTGGCCGTCTTTTCCGTCAATCTTCAGCTCCTCGCGGTTTTCGTCAATATCCAGATCACAGCCGGTGACATCGGAGAAGGCCAGTACATCGGGGTTCTCCTCTGCCAACCGTTGGGGAGAGGACTCAGCCGTGACCATAAACAGACCGGCATCCTCGTCCAGGAGAACCTTGGTGCTTTCGCCGAAGCTGCGGGTTACGCAGAAGGCAGCCACCTTCTCCTTGTTGGCCTCACGGTATTCCAGCTGTGCCTTGATCTGCTCCACAGTGGAGTGACGGCGATCGTCAAACCAGCGGGAGAGCTTCTTGGCGCACTCTTTGCAGAGATTGCCGTCCTCTAATTTGCGGTTGCCCAAAAGGCCGATCTCGCCGTCGCAGACGGAGCAGACCTTTTTCTCAAATAACTTACCAAAGAATCCCATAATTGCCTCCCTTAGTCAAAGAAATAATTGCAGAAACGGTGGAGAATCGCGGCCACCTGGCAGCGCAGCGCATTGCCCTGGGGCAGCAGATACAGACCGTCGGACTCATTGCTGCCGCCGATCAGACCCACGCCGATGGCCCAGCTCATTGCCTCATAGGCCCAGGGAGAGACCTTGTCCTGATCCTTGAAGCCGCCGGTCATCACGCAGTCATCCTCATCATAGATGCCCTTGTACTTGGCATAGCGGAAGAAGATGGCAGCCAGCTGCTCTCTGGTGATGTTGCTCTCGGGGGCAAAGGTGCCGTCACCCATGCCGTTGACGATCTCATTCTCAGCGGCCCAGGTGATGGGAGCTTCGTAGTAGGCACCTGCAGGCACATCGCTGAAGGGGCAAGTGCCGGTAACTTCGGGAGAGCCTTCCAGACGGTACAAAATGGTAACGATCATGCCACGGGTGGTGGAGAGCTGGGGAGAGAAAGTGTTGGTGGAGGTGCCGTTCATCAGGCCGTTGTAGTAGACATACTCCACATCGCCGTAGAACCAGTCGGCGGTGGTGACATCGTCGAAGAACATGGAGGGTCTGCCGCCCGAGACAACGTTGACCTTAACGGTAACGAACTCCTCGGGGTTGGTGCTGATGACCACGCCGCCCACGTTGCAGGAGATCTGGCAGCGGAAATACATCGTACCCACCACATCGCCGTTGAGGGCAAGGGTCTTGCCGTTTGCGCCGTAGAGCGCTTCGCCCCAGAGGTTGGGGGCATCAGCTGCATACCACTGATAGGTAATGTCCTCTGCAGCGGCGGGTAGATTTGTGCAGGTGACTTCCAGAAGGACAGGCTCACCGATATTGATATTGACTTCTTCGTAGTTATAGCTGACCTCCAGGAAGACGGGGAGCTCTTCAGCAACGGGGAAGGTGTAGCTGATCTTGGCCTGGTCTGCGCTGCGGCTCAGGACGGTGGCAGCCTTGCCGTTGATGTGGAAGAAGGTATCCTCGTTGAAGCAGTAGCCGGGCTCGGCTTCTACGGTTACGGTGACGTTGTAGTTGATGTCTTTTGCAAAATAGGCATCGTCAGGGCTCCAGCTGACGCCGACGATATAGTAGCCCTCGTACTCGGAGTTGACAGAGGCATCGGTGCTGATTTCTGCACCAACCACGGGTGCATTGACAAGGACACCCACGCTGGGGATATCGGAAAGATCTTCTTCCTCACCCGTCCAGAAGACAGATACATTGTCCAGACCAACCATGAACTGGTCGTAGCTCTCATGATGGCGGAAGCAAACGCGGCCCTTGGTGCCGACGTACTCGATCAGATCCACAGTAACGGTCTTGGGCGCTTCTGCGGTGGCAGTTTCGTCGAGGGTCTCGGAGAACAGGTCATAGTAATTTCCGTCGTAGAAGTAGTAGACGGAGATCTTTTCTTTGGGATACATGGAATCTACAGCAAAAAGGTCGAAGCTAAGGGTAGCGGAGCCGCCCTCGGGGATTTCGATCTCGGGGGTCACAGCAAGATTATCGGGGTTCTGAACGCCGGAAGCACCGCCAAAATAGCTCTCAGCGCCGGCATTGACATAGGAAGCGCTCATCAGGAAATGTCCGGTGGTGCTCAGCTCTTCCTCGTCAAAAAAGCCCACAGAAGAGATCCAGCCGTTGGCTTCGCCGTCGTTGTCGACAAAGGACCAATTATCAATATCCGTTGCCTCTTCGAAATCACAGGAGAAGAGGTTGTAGGTAGTGCCGCCGCCGGCGGAAGCGGTCAGACCCACTGCCGGAAGCAGGGCGAACAGGAAGCAGAATGCCAGAAGCAGGGAAATTGTCTTTTTCATATGAATTCCTCCATAAATTTTCCTTTGGTTAGCCTACGTCACAGGAAGGTGACCGCCTGTGACATAGGTGCAGGTTTCATCGGGGAGAGGCTCGATGTGTTCTCCTTCTGTCAGCCCATAGCCTCCAGGGGATATGCTTCGAGCGAGGTAACGACATCTCCAAGCGCATCTGTAACGACACAGCGGTATCTATAGTTGGAATCGAAATCCGCTTCCATGATATCGACCAGGAGCGTATCGGTAAAATAGCCGCTTGCCCACTCCTCTTCGTCGAAGTCGAACCATTCTTCATCCGCATCGTCATAGGTATACTGCCACTGATAGGTATAGGGCTTGGTGCCGCCGGAGACCTCTACCTCGAAGGTTACGGTATCACCGGCATTGCAATAGACGTCCAGGGGATGCGCTGCAATGCGCAGGGGCTCAATGATGCAAACGGGCTCGGAGTAAACGGTCTTACCCTTGCTGTCCGTGACCTTGCAGCGATAGAAGAAGTGCATGGTGTAGTCAGAAGTGTCCACATAGAAGGTGAGGGTGTCGGTATCGGCGCCGTAGGCCCACTCGATGTCCTTCAGAGACTCATACCCATCCAGGTCATCGTAGGTGTATTCCCACTCATAGGTGTAGGGCTCGGTGCCGCCGCCGACCACGACCCAGAACTCGGCCAGCTCGCCGGGGTACTCCATATAGCTGGGGTACTGGTAGACGATCTCAGGAGCAGGGCTGTCGTCTACGGAAGTATGGGCAGCACGGTAGAGGAAGGTAACGATCTGGCCACGGGTGCAGGTTGCCTCGGGAGAGAAGGTGGTAGCGGTGGTGCCGGTGGTGATGCCCATCTCTACTGCCCAGAGGACAGCGTCATAATAGTATGCGGAAGCAGGCACGTCGGTGAAGGGATTGCTGTTGGAGGTAGGAGCAGGCTTGCCGAAGGTGCGCCACAGGAAGGTGACCACCTGGGCTCGGGTGCAGCCCTCATGGGGAGAGAAGGTGGTGGGGGTGGTACCGGTGGTGATCTTGGAGCCGGCCGCCCACATAACTGCGTCATAGTAGTATTCGCCGCCGGTCACATCGCTGAAGGGGCTCTCCGGCATGGGCATGGGGCAGCCTACGCTGCGGTGCAGGAAGGTGACCACCTGGGCTCGGGTGCAGGTATCCTCCGGGGAGAAGGTGGTAGGAGTGGTACCGGTGGTGATCCCCTCGTCTACCGCCCAGAGGATGGGGTCAAAATAGTAATCGGTGCCGCAGATGTCCTCAAAGGGCGCTTTGAAGAAGTCTGCGATCAGCATCGTATCTTCATAGATCGTAAAGGTATAGCTCAGCTCTTCGGTGAGCACGTTGTCGCCCTCGCCGGACCAGCTCCAGAAGCCGAAGCCACGGTTGGGCTTTGCGGTAACGGTAACGGAAGTGCCTACAGGGTAGATGCCTTCACCGGTGACAGTGCCTGCATTGGCATAGCCGCCGTGAACCACAACAATATCCAGGATGGCAGTTTCGCTCTCGGGGTTCTTTTCTCCGGCCAAAGTGTTCATACCCAAAGCAGGAATGATGGACAGGAGCAAGCACAAAGCGAGCAGCAGGGAAATCGTCTTTTTCATCGTAACGTTCTCCTTTTTTATATGGTGTTTTGCGGTGTATGGCTCTTGGGGCGGATGTGGTATCCGCCCCAAAAAAGCTTACTTTTCCAGGAAACGGTAGATAATGGTGGCGTACTGGGCACGGGTGGTGGTGCCTCTGGGCATCAGATAGGTCACACCATCCTCCTGAGAGCCGTTGATCATGCCCACGGAAACGGCCCAGGAGAGAGCTTCTACGGCATAGCCGCTGATCTGCTCTGCATCGGGGAAGAGGGACAGATCCGCACGGCCGGTCACATCTCTGCCGATCTTGTTGGCATAGCGGTAGAGGAAGGTAGCGGTCTGCTCACGGGTGACACTGACGTTGGGTGCAAATTCTGTGGCGCTGATGCCGTTGGCCACACCGTTCTGGGTTGCCCACAGAACTGCATCATAGTACCAGATGCCGGGCTGCACATCCCGGAAGGGACATTCGCCGCTGACAGCGGGAGAACCCTCGATGCGGTACAGCAGCACCACGACCATGGCACGGGACAGTTGGGTATCCGGCTCAAAGGTAGTGTCGCTCATGCCGTTCATATAGCCCTGCTCGATGCAGTAATGGACACCGTCGTGGTACCAGACGTTTCGGAGCAGATCATCAAACTTCGCCATGGGGCAGGTCTCATCTCTGGGGCAGAGGGAGGTGTCGATGGGGCGGTCCTCCTCCGGCATCACATAGCCGCAGGTGGTGCAGGTAAAGGTTTCATCGAAGCTATGGGCTTCCTTGGCATGGAGGATCTCGCCGCAGCCCTCGTTGAGGCAGGAAGTCCAGTGGCCATCCTTGTCGTACTTCCAGGCGGATTCCATATGCCCCAGGGCAGGGGTCGGAACATATTCCTGCACCTCGCAATACTCGCACATATGGCGATTCATGCCGGGATTTTCACAGTCTGCCAAAGCGGCGGTGTCCCAGCCGCCCCACTTGTGGCTGCCGGTCTCCAGCTCGCCGCAGATGGTGCAGATGCGGTAGTGGCCGCTGCCGTCGGGAATCCAAGTGCCTGCGTGTTCGTGGTCTGCGGCATAGACCGTGACCTCGCAGGAAGCGGTAAGCGTGCCTGCCTTCAAGGTGATCGTGGTATTGCCGGGGGCCTTTGCCGTCACAAGACCGAATATGTCGACCTCAGCCACAGCAGGATTGCTGCTGGTAAGGCTGACCTCGTCAGAGGTATTGGCGTTTGAGGGATTGACTGTTGCGGTAAGCAGAGACTGCTCGCCAACTGCCAGATTCAGCTTGTCGGGGTGCAATGCGATGGATTCGGCAGGAATTTCGGGAGCCTTTTCGACCTTGACGACATAGTAGCCGAGGTGGTTGTAGGAGGTCGAAGGAACATTGTCCTTGTCCGCATCCTTCAAAGCGAAGAGGTAGACCGTAGCCTGACCTTCCTTGAGTGCGGTGATCTTTCCGGTCACAGGATCGACAGAGATGACACCGTTTCCGTCAGTGGTCGCATAGTGGAAGCCCGTCATGGTGCTCACGCCTGTGTACCAACGGAAATTCTTGAAGACCTTGTCAGCTCCCTCGGGAGTGAGGGTGACACCGGTCGTTTCGGGAGAATCGGGCGTATAGGTCTCGTTGACCTTGATCGTAATGTCGGGATACTCTGCATTGCCGGTGAAATCGCCGTAGCCCATGTTGCTCGGGTCGTAAACACGGACATACAGGTTATAAGTGGACTTGTTGGGGTGATCCTGCCAGTTGTAGCCGCCGCTGGCCTTGGTGGGATAGACGTAGGTAGTGCCCACCTGCTTGCCGGTGATGGTGACGGTCTTGGCAGCGCTGTCCTGGGTGATGGTTGCGGTGGCGGTATTATTGCTCTTGAGGACGGGCAGATCATAGTTTGCGTTGGTGGGGTTGATGGCATAATCTACCGTCACGGTCTGACCCAGGGGGACAAAAACATAAGTGCCGCTGGTGGGATACTCGGGATAGTAGAGCTTCCAGGCCTGGACGGTTTCGCCGGAGCCGGTCTCGGTGGGGGTGATCCAGCCGTAGTTCAGATACAGGCCGGTGTTGGTGGTATCGGTTCCCTTAAAGCGGGTATAGACATAGTAGGTACCGTAGCTGGGTACGGTAAAGGTCTTGCCGCTGATGGCAGTACCCTGGGACCACTTGGTGGCATCGAGCGGCGTGGTGCTGTAGACATATTCCTGCTTGTCGGAATAGTTGGTGATGGTAACGGTCTTCTGAGAAGAGGTCATGGTGGGTCTGTCGGGCATGGTCAGATTGTCATTTTTGCTGACCTCTCTGGCATCGCTGTAGAGAGCGCCCTCGTAGTCGTCTGCGGTGACCTTGACACGGATCTTGCTGTCACCGGCCTTGGGCGTATAGTTGCTGCTGGTTGCGCCGGAAATATCCTTCCAGCTGCTGCCGCTGAGGCTCTGCCACTGATAGTGCAGGCTCGACAGGGGCAGCTCTGCGATCTCGCCCTTAAAGCCGATGGTAACGGGTTTTTCGTAGTAGATGCCGGATGTGTAGTGTACGCTGCCCTGGAGGATATTGGGTGTGCCGACCGCATGGATGTACCACAGCTTGCGCAGGGTATTGACCGACCGGCCGTTCTGCCTCAGATCGATCCACTGCCACAGAAGGTATTCGCCGGGCTCTTTGATGTAGTCCTTCAGATCAATGGTGCTGCTGTTGCCGTTATACAGGCCCTGACCCTTGGTGTTGTACAGCTCCTGATGGGTGACGATGGAATAACCGTCGTTCTTCCATGTGGAAGGCAATGCCGTTGCAGTAAAGCCGAACTTGGCACTCTCACCTACGGTATAGTCGTAGTCCTTAGTGTACTCGCCACCCATATTGGGGGTCTGGGAGGCAAAGCTCAGAGCATCGATGTTCACTGTGACCATATCGGTATAGTCGAAGCATTCACCGATTCCCTTCTCGCTGTTGAGGTACTCATAGGCATAGCACTCAACGGTCCAAACGGGAGCATCCGACCAGGGAATATCCTTCATTTTCTGAAGATCGATGTAGAAGATGTCATTATAGGTGGTATAGGTGTAGTCGGGGGTGAGGTATCTATCGCCCTCCGGCTTTCCCTTCCAAATCCGCCACTCAAATTTCATATCGTGGTAGGGATTGTACTGGTTGCTGACATAGAAGGGAGCGTGTCTCCATAAGAGTCTTGCCGTGCCGGTCTTCGGGTTATAGGTAATGGTGTCGGCATATTGGTTCTTGGTGCCCACCTGATAGCCGTTGTTGACGACATCGGACTGCAGCCTGCAGAGGCTGTGGTTATAGGCAGAGTATTTAAGACATACGACTGAGAGCTCGGGATGCTCCGCGGAGAGATCCAGTGCCTGCTTTTCCGAAGTGGTTCTGTAGATCTTCTCGTCTCCGTCCATCTCATAGGTGATGATGGTCATGTATGCACTGTCATTCTTCCAGGCGTCGTCGGGAATACCAAAGCGGGGATCGGCGTCAAATTCTTTGGTCTTAAATGGCTCGGAGGACATAATACGCATATCATCCGCGTCATACTTATAGAATTCGCCGCCGCGGATACGGATATCACTGTTGTTGGCGGCGAATAAAGGTCGTGCACCTAAAGAGCCGAAGATCTTGGACTTGTTGATATCCAGCTTGCTGCCCGGTTGTGCGTTGACGGTAATGTTGCGCATATCCACATCGCAACCGTAGGAGATCAACTCGGCATTGTTTACAACGGCATGGCCGTCTTTTTGGACGGTAAGGGTGTTGCCCCACAATGCGTCATATTCGTATGTCCACCACAGCCAATGCCAGTTATCGTATAACTTATGTCCACCGGAATAATATTTGCCTCCGTTGAGAACAAGCGTTCCGTAAACATCGAAGAGGTTTCGCTTGACGATCTTTTGGTAGTGGTGATTCTTGTCCAGGAATGCGCCGCCGTGGAAGATGCCGCTATGCTTATAATAATAATTGATATTTTCAAAATCCCAGTCAGCATTTCCGTCCGGAGCGTCCACGATCAGCGTAGCACCCTTTTCGACCACGATGAGGGTACGATCCAAACCGTCGACATTCTGATTTTTGCCTAAATTGATGTTGGATTCATCGATGCAGGCAACCACAAAGCCCTGCAGGTACAGGGTCTTTTCGCCCTTGACGTGGATCTCGGGAATGGGGACACCGTTGATGCTGTCCTCGTAGGTATAGGTATAGATGATTTCCCTCATCACATAGACCTCTTTCGCCTCAGGGTCCTCCAGGGCAGTTTTCAACCCTTCAAAGGAATAGACCTTGTGGATCGCTGCTGCACTTGCCTCTTGCGTCATGACGGGAACCATGCCAAGCAGCATAACCAGTGCCAAAAGAAGACCCAAAATACGTCTTTTCATCATTTTTCCTCCTTAATTGTTGATAAAATAGGGTAATAACTTTTCGTACAGGGCGATCGAGGTATCGCTGTCGATGGTCTTTTCGAGTCTGCTGCCATCGAAAAAGATCAGTGTCAGGCGAACTTCGTAGCCATTCTCCGGTGGGATCAGATCTCCATCCAGAAGCTCTACACGATCCGGCAACGCCTCCAGATTGAAGCTCCGAAGTGCATCCGCCTCTGCGTTAGGTACCTGAATTCCCTCTTCTTCATAGTAGGTTTTTCCGTTTCTGTCGGTGCATTGGCCGGTGAGCAGATAGCAATCCGCATCATTCTTCAGCGTAAACCAGAAGCTGTGGGTCGTATCACTGTCCCATCTGGACAGCTCAAAGGACTCCCAGACCTGCGTGTTGACCATCCCGGGGCCGTCGAGTAGATGGCTTTTACTGCAGCCGAACAGGGAGAGCAAAAAGGGAATACACATAAGCAGCACCAAACCTTTCTTTCTACCCATGGCACTACACCTCCGGCGAGCCATCGGAAATCAGGCTGAGCCCATCCATCAGCTCTAACAGCATAGGCTCGATATCCTCTGCCCAGGGATAGTGCTGCGATACGTTGATTTGCCCCGGTAAGCATACGACATTCCCTTTGCCATCCTCCAATTCCATGTGGAAGAAGGCACAGGTTCCCTTTTTGTTGGTGTTGTGCTGCTGGTGGATATATTTTCCATCTTTACGGTACTGATGGCTGATCCCCATATCGTCCGGGGGAAGCAGATCCATCAGCTCCATTCCTTCTTCAAAGGAAATGTTAAAGCTTTCTTCGCTATCGAAGAGGAACAGCACTCGCTTCCCGGGAAGTCCGTCCTGATGGCACTTTAATCCCGGGGGGATCGTAAGCTGAAACCTGTCAAACAGGCAAATACTTTGGGGAGGTTGTAACTCCATATATGCGACCCACCACCTCTCACAGGCTGTCCATAATGTCTGCCAGATAGGAGGCAGATATGGAGCCGTAAATAAACTGGTCTATGAGGCCGTCCTTTTTCGCCTGCTTGACCTGCTTGGCAACCTCCTTCTCCGCATTCTCGTCCACAACCAGGACAATCTTGCAGTCCGGATTCTGGACCTTGACCGCATCACGGATCTTCATGCGCTCGCAGAACTTCCAGGGGGTATAGCCCGTCACCTCCATCAGAAGTGCATAGGGTGCGATCCATTTGCAATCGTCTACCACCTTGCCGGGGTCATCCACCGCATAGGTGTCGAAGTCGTTGCCCGACCTGCGGAGGGTCTCGGAAATGGCATTGCAAAACAGGATGCTTTGCATATTGATCACAATTCGCCTCATAGCTTCACCTTCTTTCTGATCGGAATGATATCAATGGGCGCAATACGCCCTTTACAAGCTCTATTGTACGGATTTTCCTCTGAATGTCACTATCATAAGTGATAGTGTTGTCCTGATTTCCAATAAAAATCGCCCCGGGGGGTTCCCCGAGGGGCGGTTGCTTAGTCCAGATCCTTGTCCGGAGTAACGATAATCAGATTCTTCTGGGCGATGGCGCTGAGCAGCTCCATACGGGAGCGGTAGCCGGTCTTGTCCAGGATCTTGCCCAGATGCCAGCGGATATTGGACTTGCTGCAGCCCAGCATAGCGGCGGCATCCTCATCGTTGGTGCTCTGCATCAAAGCCCGCAGCACATCCAGCTCGGAAGCGGTCAGCTCATAGCTGCTGCTGAGACCCAGCCGCACCTCCGGCGTGCGCTGGGGGAAGATATGCTCTCCCGCCATAGTTCGATCCATCACCGCCAGAAGCTCGGTATGCCCCGCATCCTTATACCAGAAGCTGTCGGCCTTGGCCGCCCTGGCCTTCTCGATAAAGGTGTGCTCTGCCATGGAGGTGACTACGATGACCTTGATTTGGGGGAATTTCTTCTTGATCACGGCGCAGGCTTCAATGCCGTTTTCATCCCGGGCGGTGCAGACGTCCATCAGGATCAGATCCACGGCGCTGCGCATACAGAACAGCTCCGCATCGGCGGCGTTGGGGATCATACCGGCCAGGGTGTAGCGCTCCGTGGCACGGATGATGGCCTCCATATTTTCCTGGGCCATTTTCTGATCCTCTACGATCAGCACATGGGTCATAGGATGCCCTCCTTTTCTTTTGGTACGGTAACGGTCAGGCGGAAGATGGGTGCAGAAGCCACGGCCATGGTGCCTCCCGCCCGTTCCACACGGCTGCGCAGGGTGGAAAGACCGCCGCCCTCACGAATTTCTCCCTCGGGCGCTTTGCCGTTGTTGGTGATGGATACCGTAGCCTCTCTCTCATTCTCGGAGAAGTCGGCATATAGCTCCGTGGCCCCGGCATAGCGCACCGCATTGGTCACGCACTCCCGGACGGCGCAGGTGAGCAGATAGGCGGCTGCTTCCTGCCTGGGGAGCGCTCCCCGCTGGACAAAGGCCAGCTTCACAAAGTCGCAGGTCTTGCGGATCTGCAGGAGCATATCCTCGTCCGGGGTCTCGTTGCTGTACTTCAGGCTGGCCACCGCCCGTTGCCAGGACAGGGCAAGGCTGTCGGGGATAGGCTCTGCGCTGTCCTCACGGAGGTACTTCTGCGCCGCCACCAGGCAGCGGCCCATCTCGTCGTGGACACGCATCTTGGCGTTGAGGATCTCCTCCTCCCGGGTCACGGCGACCACATTGGCCGAGAGCTTCTTCAGCGCGTTTTGCACTTTGCGAAGCTCCTCGTTCTCCTGCTGCAGAGCCACACGGCTGCTGTAGAGGTCGGTGATCTCTGAAGCAATGTACTGGGTATAGCGCTCTCCCTTTTCGTGGAGAATACTGCGCTTGCGCAGCTGCCAGGTCTTTCCCTCGGGGAAAATGAAGATGCCGCCCTCTTTCCTGACCCCCTCCAGGGGGATAAAGCTGTCGGAGAGGAGGCTTTCCAGATCCGTCAGATACTGCACATCCTTGCCGCAGACGGCAAAGCTGAAGCGCTGCATGGCCAGATTACACAATACCGGCAATCCGGCGGGATTAAAGAAGCAGACTGCCGTGGGCAGATTGTCAAAGGCCTCCTTGATGGAGCGCTGGCTGATGGTTTTGCGGTTTCCGGTCTCGCTGAGCAGCAGCCAAACGCCGCCCCCCAGAGAGAATAGGGTCAAGACGAAAAGGATGAGCCAGGGGATCGGCAGCTTCAGACCCTGCTCTCCGCCGGTCAGACGGCTGTCCAGCTGCATCAGCACATAGGCCGCTGCATTCAAAAGGAGGAGCAGACCCATCAGGATGATTTTTCCGTAGCTGCACTTACGCTTGAAGAGCAGGATAAAGCCCGCTGCCAGACTGATCATGGTGATCTGGCTGATGACCAGAAGCACATTCTGGCTGATGGAGTCGGCCTGATAGAACCAGGTCATCATGGAGCCCCACCTCCTTCGACAATATAGGAGATGGTGTAGTAGTTCTCGTCTGTAAGGCTGACGGAGACCCCCGGTTTCTGCAGCCCGGTCAGATCCAGGCTGCACAGGACATCGATGCAGGCGTAGAAGCGGTTTTCCCGGGAGAAGAAGCGGGCCAGGAGACCGTTCAAACCGTCAAAAGCCTGCTCCACCACATATTCATAGAAGTCCAGGAGCGCCATTGCCACCTCAGCAGGCAGATCACGGTCAAATTGCACACTGCAGCCGCAGGAAATGCCTGCCAAATGCAGATTGCGCAGCATCTCCTCCAGACTCAGCTTCAGCTCCTCTTCACGGATCATGCCATCCTGTTCATTGACTAAAATCAGGTTGTTCCGGCGCTTCAGATAGGCACCCACCACCACAATACGGCGCAGCAGTTCCCGTTTTTCCTCCGCACTTTGGGCGGCGGGAAGCTGCTTCAGCCAGCGGTTCAGCAGATCGATCTGGCGGGCGGTCTGCCGGTACAGCTCATCGTGGAGGCGGTTCTTCTCCGCCAGGATGCGGAACTGCTTGCTGATGCGATAATTCTGCATAGACACCGCATTGGCATCCTCCAGATCCTTCTGCAGTTCCTTCAGCTCCTCCAGAACCTCCAACAGCTCCGAAAGATCCTCCTGCCACAGGGTATAGCCGCCCCGAATGGCAGAGCCGGACACACGAATGCCGTCCTCCAGCATAATAGCCGAGGTGGTGGCTGCACGGACTTGCTCCGGTTCCAGAGGCAGAGCATCCTCCGAGCGGTAGTGGACGGCATACTGCCGGTCTATTACCGCTACTCCCAGGCCGGAGTATTTCAGAAGCGCATCATAGTGGGTATTGGACTGTACCAGACCGGTCTTGATACAGCTCTCCCAGATAGCCACCACCACAAAGCACAGGGCGGCGGTCACCTCAATAAAATCGAAGATGCTGCTGTTCAGGGCGTAGAGAATACTGTAGAGCACGCCGATCGCCAGCATACCCATTGGCAGCCACACGGTCTTTCGTGCGCCGGGGATCCGGCAATGGCGGATGACCTCTGCGATCATCAGGGCGATGCAGGCGAAGATCCAGACCACAGCGGCATAATAAAGAAAACCACGCTCATAGATGTCCCAGCCGATCTCATAGCCCAGGTGGAAGCGGAAGGCCCACTGGTGCAGGTCGTTGGTCAGGATTCCGATGATCAGCGCCACCGAGGGGATAAACATCAGGTTCCACAGCTTCGGCAGGCGGTAAGAGTCGGGCTGGCCAATATGCTTCGCCGCCAGGAAACAGATCTGAGGAATGAGGATCATGGAGATGTAGTAAGCATACCAGCACCACTGTCCCACGGGGAACACGTAATAAAAGGGCACATGACGGAGGGTACGTAGCAGCATCCAGAGCATCATCAGGGCCACAAGGCTGACCAGGTAGCGCCGCAGGCGACGGTTTATTATGCGGTCATAGACCGATACGCCCCAGGAGATCAGGATCCCCAGGTAGATCATCAGCACCACAATATGGGAGATCACATACAGCACGGGGGTGGTATCCTCCGTGACCACCCGCAAAAAGCTGGCAAACAGCAGGAGGAACACCGTCAGAAGCACATTGACGGTATAGGTGAATGCGTTCTCATCCCGCTGCATCAAACCCTGCTTCTGCATGGAGCGGTAGACCGCCAGGAGTAAAATCTCGTCAAGAACATAGGACAGGGAGAGAAACTCAAAGCCCCGGGGCAGGAATTGCTCCATCTGCCAGATGACCATGCTGGAAAACACGGCACACAGCAGCAGCGCCGTATGGGAACGGGATTTTATTTTCTTCTTGGCGATGGAGTAGAGGGTGACGATGATCATGGTCAGTATATAGCCGATGAGGTATATATAGTATAAGGTATGCAACGGGCCGTATTCCCGGATCAGACGGGTGCTGCCGCCTACGATCTCTACAGCCACGGAGCTGTAGTAGATGGGCAGGATGCCGGGGCTGCCGGTGATGCCCAGCATCAGGATCCCCAGGGTCACCAGGAAGACGGTCCAGGGCTTGCTGCGTCGGATACCGCAGAAGCGCAGCACCATCATCAGCATAAAGAAGGGCAAAAACACGCTGCCCAGGTAGGCAATGCGGTTGGAATTCAGGGCTGCCCCCAGGCTGCGGGACACCGACAGCATAAAATAGCCCAGATTGCAGATGGAGACCGACACAAACAGCAGCAGCAGCCAGATATCCCGCTTCTTATCCATGATCACGCACACGCCTACCATACACAGCGAGACCAGCGCCAGAGCACCATAGGCCAAAGACATCTGCCAAGCCCTCCCTTCCAAATAGTTTTGCTTTTCTGTAATTATAGCACAGGAAACAGGATTTTTCCACAGGAGAATGCTTGCAAAATCCCTCTGTTTCGTTCATCACAGAGAGATTACGAATAGCGAAATTACTTCGTAGCGAGATTGTTTCTTCGAAACAGCGAAATCCTGCGCTGCGCACAGAGCGAAATTAAATTCGGCTATCAAGCTGGGCGAAGCCCAATTTCTCTCCGCAGGTAATTTCGCATTAACCGTCCCCCGTCCTGCGGGATGCAAACGTCCCGGCACTGGTTGGTTATTGATTTGTTTTTACAGTATTTATGGATGCGATGAGCATCCGGCGGATAGCACCGCAGTCGTTTTGGAGCGGTTTGTATTGCGCGTCCGGGATGTAGCCGGTGCGGTTAAGCAGTTCCAGCCAGTATTCTGATTCATAGCACTCCTTCAAAGCGATTTGCATTTTGGCTATAAAGTCTGCTGTTCCGTGAGCATACTTGGATTCGTGAATATTGGCACCGATAGAAGTACCGGCACGCAGGAGTTGATTAAGTCGGAGGCCAAGCGGTCTTAGGAAGACAATAGAGAGGGACAACTC
>JAZNVK010000276.1:0-21705 GCA_045592805.1 Faecousia sp. | reverse complement strand
GGGTTATAGGTGTTGAAGCACAGCTCGGCATAAGCCAGGATGGAGTATGCGTCCACAGGGGTGTAGTACTCGGTGCCTTCGGCGTCGAAGATGTGCAGGACTGCTCTCAGCTCACTGCCCATTTCCACGGACTGGATGCCGGGGAGGCTGAAGAGCACACGGGTAGAATCGGTGGTCAGGTCGGGGTACAGAGTAACGGTTTCCACGGTCATGGCACCGCCGCCCTTGGGATAGCGATCCTTCTCCACGGTCAGGTATGCGCCTTCCATGGTGTAATTGGGGACGGCAGCAGCGAGATCCGTATACTTGATACGGTAGTTCATCTTCAGGTCGGAGTCGAAGCTGACGGTATGACCGATCTTGATGGTGACCTCCGTGGGCTCTGCAGGAATAACGACTTCCTCAGCGCCGCAGACGCAGCTGCCATCTACGTAAGTGTGATCCTCGGTAACGCTGTAGTCGCAGTTGTTGCAGCCTACGGTATGGTTCTCGCCGTTGTTGGTGTAGGTATAGTCGTGACCGGTGGACTCGATAACCTCGGTGGAGATAACTTCACCGCAGGCGTCGCAGGTGACGGTGACAGAGCCGTTTTCGGTGCAGGTAGCCTCAACAGTGGTGGTCGTGGTGTTCACGTGGCCGGTGGCGGGGATGGTCTCGGTGGAGATAGTCTCGCCGCAAGCGTTACAGGTGACGGTGACAGGGCCGTTTTCGGTGCAGGTAGCATCTACGGTAGTAGTGGTGGTGTTCTCATGCTGGCAGACAGGAGGCAGGATCACGTCAATGGGTTCACTACCGGTGGTGTTGCCATCGCTCCACAGCATGTAGTAGCAGATGCCGTCATACCAGCCGCTCTCAATGTCGGGAGTCTGGTCACGGTCTCCGGTGCCATCATTCTTGATACCGTTAATGATCATGCCGGTAATGTTGGTGGGAACAGTGAGCTTATAGATGTCATAGGTGCCATCGTTGCCATGCAGCTCCATAGCAGCGCCGGGCCATGCAGTATCAAAGCTGCCATCGGCGTACCAGTAGTACAGGCAGACATCCGTCCACAGCCAGTTGTTCTGGAAGTAGATGGTCATGGTCTCAGGCTCTACTTCGCCACCGCCAACAGCGGTAACAGGAACCAGGGACATAGCGTAAACCTGAGTGGGCTTGTAGAATGCGAAATAGTCATTGCCGGTGGTGTTGTTCAGGGACAGATATCTGGTTTCGGTCTCGGAAACAACGAAGCTGAAGTTGAAGACACCGGCGGAAACCTCGGTAACAGTCAGCTTCACAGCATCAGCCTCGCCAACGAGCAGGCCGTTGTTCTTGCCGCTGGTCCAGCCAAGGTAGCCTTCCTCAATACCATAGGCCTTCAGGTAGTAAGTGCCGTCCTCGTTCTTAATGAGGGTGAAAGTCTTATCGGCATCGCCTGTCTCGATGGCAGCAGGCAGCTCAGTAGCGCCTGTATCCACAGCAGTGTAGCGGCTGGTGGAAGCAGTGCCGAGATCGGAGGTCATGTAGAAGTAGTTGCCGGCGGCAGTTCCGGTACGCATTGCCGCGATGTAGTAGTCACCGGAATAGTCGGTAGCAGAGGGATCGGAAGCGCCGCACTCAGAGCAGATGCCATCTACATAATCGTGAGCCAGCATCTCGATGACGGTGCCTTCGGTCACGACAAGGCCGCAATCGGAGCAGACCGTATCACCGGTGTAACCCTCAGTGGTGCAGGTTGCCTCAACAGCACCCTCAACGGTGGTATTGGTATGAGCGCAAGCGACGATTTCGCCTTCGACAGGAATCAGAACAAGGGTATTGATCTGGGTGCCCTTATAGAATGCGAAATAATCAGAGCCGGCATTGGCGTTCAGGGACAGATATCTGGTTTCGGTGTCAGAGACCTTGTAGGTGACATTGACACTGTAGCCGGAACCGTCGATGGTCAGAGGCAGAGCATCGGCAGCAGCAACAAGCGTACCGCTGTTAGAGCCTGCATTGTAGTTCAGGTAGCCATTCTCATTGCCATAAGCCTGGATGGTATAGGTGCCATCCTCGTTCTTTGCAACAGTAAAGGTTCTGATTGCAAGTGCATCAGTAATGGTAGCGGGCAGCTCGGTCAGACCGGTATCCAGAGCAGTGTAGCGAGTACCGGTGCTCTGATCAGCGGTCATGTACCAGTAGTTGCCGGAGCTGCGCAGAGCAGCGATATAGTAGTTGCCGGAATAATCTTCCAGAGCGGGATCACCTTCTGCAGCCTCAGCAGTAACGACCACATCAGTGGTAATGGTGCCGGGGTTCACCAGAAGCTGATAGCCATTGTAGGAAGAGACGATGGCAGTAACGGTAACAGTATCGCCTTCGGTGACATTCTCTGCCATGCCGGAAGCCTTGAACAGAACAATGGTGTTGCCCTCTGCATCGGTCAGAACCGTATTGCCGGAGGGAACGATGGTACCCATGGTCAGGCCGGTAATGGTAATACGCTCGCCAAGATACTCATTGGTAGTATCTGCAAGGATCTCAGCCAGGGTGGCAGTGCCATTGGGAAGGACATTGCCCTCGGAAACCTTAACATACTCCTGAGAGGTAGTGTAGGTAGTCTCGATCAGGCCGTTATAGACGGTGATGGTATCCCATACCAGGATCTCATCGCCCAGAGCGATACCTGCTGCAGCAGTATCGTTGGTGAAGTATACGCAGATACCTGCGGTATTATCTTCAACATAGATGGTCTTGCCGTTGACGTAGGTAACAACGCCCTTGAAGTAGTAGACAGCGCCATCAGAAGAAGCCTTCACGGTAGCGATATCAGAGAGAGTATAGGCAGCGTTATAGTCACATGCAGAGCAAGTGATTGCAGTCTCACCATAGACATAGGTATGTCCGGTAGCAGCGATGGGAGAAGTCTGAACCTCTCCGCAGAGGGTGCAGCTGCGGCTCTGAACGCCATCAGTGGTGCAGGTAGCGGGAGTGGTCTCAGCCCAATCGCCCCAGACGTGCTCACAGCTGGGAGCCTCGCCTGCCTTGGTGTAGAGCTGGAACTTATAGATATCGGTGGTCTTGGTACCATAGGTGGTAAAGCCATTATAGTACTCCAGAGACTGGCCGCTGCCGTTGTAGACAGCATTGCGGTTATGGATATAAACCAGGCCGCCTGCCTCGTCAGCAACTTCCAGATACCAAACAGCGTAGTCTGTAGCTTCAGCAGCGAAGGTCAGACTGTTGCCGGTAGCACCGGAGGTCAGGTAACTATTGTTGGAGATCAGGTAGAAATCAGTCGCACTGCCATCCACATACTGGACGGTCATAATGGCCATATCGGCAGTTGCTGCCAGAACACCTTCCACAGGTGTTGCGGCGGTGCCGGCCAGCCTGCTGCCGGAGGCAGTTGCGGTCAAAGCCAGAGCGCCGGTGGGATAGTAGATAATAACTTCGTCATTCTCATTGTGAACGGTGGGCAGAACATAGCCTTCGGGAGCAGCGGGCTCCAGAGCGCCGCACTCAACGCATTCGCCGTCCACATAGTCATGGGGCAGCATATCGATGGTCTCGGTGTAGGAATCGCCACAGGAGCAGGTGTAAACCACAGAGCCGGCCTCGGTGCAGGTAGCGGGAGTGGTAACAGCGGTATACTCATGGGTATGGACTTCACCCTCTACGGGAACCAGAGCCAGATCCTTAACCTGAGTGCCTGCATAGAATGCGAAATAGTTATTGGTAGCAGTGTTGTTCAGAGCGAGAATTCTGGTGCTGTCAGCCACCAGGGAGATGTTTACCAGACCCTCGGTAGCGGAAGCGGTGATGTTGACATAGGCAGGATCGTCAGCCAGAGCGCCGGAGTTGCCGGAGGTCCAGGAGACATACTTGCCATTGGCATCGGCGATGGTGTAGGTGCCATCCTCAGCCTTGGTGATGACGAAGGTGTAAGCGGAGTTGGGCTCGGTAATGGTCTCAGGCAGAGCGGTCAGGGTGGAGTCCACAGCCTGGAAGCGCTTGGTGGAGGCAGTACCGAGATCGTTGCTCATGTACATGTAGTTGCCGGAGCTACGGATAGCGGCAATGTAGTAGGTGCCGGAGAAATCAAGATCCTCAGCGCCGCATACATCACAGATGCCATCAACAAAGTTGTGCTCGCCGGTAGCGGGGATGGTGGTAGTCTGCACATCGCCGCAGACGGAGCAGGTGCTGGTGGTCAGACCGGCAGTGCCGCAGGTGGGCTCGGTGGTAACGTCGGAGTAGCTGTGACCCAGAGCAGCAATAACCTCACAGCCGGTAACGATCGCACCGCAATCTGCACACTTGGTACCAGCCGTAGAACCGGCGGTAGTGCAGGTAGGTTCGACCGCAGCAGCTTCAACAACATTGGTATGAGCGCAGCCGGAAGAAGCGTAGGTAACGGTAATGCCATTGATACGGGTCTGTGCGGTGGTGGTGAAAACAACGGCTTCTGCAGTGCCGGTCCAGGTGAAGGTGGCAGTGTCAATGGCACCGGAGTCAGCTGCGGCAGCGTTGAGCGTATAGGAGCCATTCATTGCGAAAACAATGCTGGTCAGAACGCTGCCCGCGGGAGCAGAAACGGTCAGGGTGTTCGTCATGGTGGCAGTACCATAGAAACGAACGCAGGTGCTGTCCCAACGGGGGGCGGTGCTATGGTTATTCTTTGCGAACACAGCAGAGACGCCGCTGGCAGTATCGTTGAAGGGAAGTTCCTCGTAGTTGGTGGCTCCACCACCTGCGAAGGACAGGGTAACGGATTCTGCTGCGCTTGCTGTGAGGGTGATGCCGGCGAACAGGGATACTACCATTACGATCGCCAGAATCATGCTGAGGATTTTCTTAGTCATTTGCAGTTCACTTCTCCTTTTCAATAATAGTATTTAGGGAAAGATCTTTGCCGGGTTTTTGCTATGATTGGGCATGCGGGGTAAAAGTAGCGATGTAATGTTCCTGCTTGAAAGAATTTTTTGCTGAAAAAGGGTTTTCTTTTTATGAAAAGTCCGGTTTCCGGACTTTATCAACATATTGGGCGTACCTCTCAATATAAAATCTACGGAGAGTATAACATCCGTTCCTATAACTTGCAATAGCAACTTTACAAAATGCTGAAAAGAACTATAAATTCAGTTGTTTTTGGTAAAACTATCACAGATTTTGGATAACATGCAGGGTAATCAACAGAATATAACAGGTTGGTAATTTTACATTTCCAACAAACGGCGCAGCGTGGCAGCGGCCGCAGTCAGCTGAATCTTGCGAATATCATCGGGTACACGCTTCAATTCCCCGATGGGCTCGATATTCATCACCCCACGGAAGCTCACCTCTCTGAGCGCATCGAATACGCTCTTCCAACAGATCCTTCCATAGCCGGGGAAGAGGTGCAGATCCTCATAAACAGGTCCGATGCGGCCGTAGTTATCGTTCAGATGTACTGTTGCCAACTCGGAGCGGAAGGCGCGGATCATCGCCGGAATATCCTGGCCGGCAATGTTGGCATGGCCTGTATCCAGGCAGAGCTTCACACGATTGCTTCCAATATCCCGCTGCAAGGCCAGCATATCCTCTGCAGTGGTATAGGGATAGGGTAAATCCCCGGGCTTCTGGGTGTGATGAGAATCGAAGGTGTTCTCCAGATTGATCACAATATCATACTTCTCCGCCAGCGGGACAAGCTCATAGAACCAGCGGACATTGTAATCATGAATTCGCTGTTTCATAGCCGGGCTGTCCACCCGATCCGGCTGCCGTAAGGGATGGAAGATCAGATGACGGCAGCCCAGCATATGGCATGCCTCCATCACTCTTTCATAGAGTTCCCAGGGACGCTCGTAAGCAAAATCCTTGCCGATATTCTGATCCCAGGGGGCGTGCGCCTGCGTAATGGGCAAAGAGAGATTTCTGGAAATCTCTGCCACTCCCCTCACCCAACTGCGCCAGTCTTCACGGAGCATAGGCGCCTGAAAACCGTTGCTGTACACGCTAAAAGGAAAATCCAGGGAATCAAATCCTGCGTTTTTTACCATTCGCATGGCGTGCTCCGGGTTTTGCCCCCGACAGAAGCTGGCCATGGCTGTACTGATCATTTCATTCATAATTCATATCCCACCGTATAATGCATATTTGTATACAATATAATAATACCATTCTATCTCCCTTTTGTCAATTTGTAATCATTTTCTTCTATATAATTATTAAAAAAGCGGTGGATTTCTCCGCCGCTTTTCAGATAATCAATTTTCAATTAGCGTAACTACTATTTTTTGCTTATCCTCGTCAAAGGCAACATCCCATATTCCTTTAGGATCTACCTGAAGGACGCCCGATTCATAGATGTACCAACCGCTTTCATCTTTGCCGACTTTGGTGCACGACAAATTTGTGTAGACGTCTGTGCTTTTGAATTTATCGAGATAACCTTCAATTTCCGACAGAATAATCAAGTCAATCGTATCATCAGGATTGACAAATACCGCCAAAAGCTGGCACGAATTCACGACTGTACTATCTCCTCGGCTATTATTTGAGGAAATTATTTCTTCTATACTCCTCGTCCTGAGGAACGGTAATTCTGAAGTATCATAATCTGGGGCAGCGTTATTGCACCATATTGCAGTGTATGCTTCAGCATAATACTGAAATACGTCGATGTCTTCCTCTGTCAGTTTGATCGTGCTTCCATTTTCGTATACGATTCGGACTTTCCACTCAGGCTTGATATTCGGGAATATCTTCACATACTTCTCATATTCCAGATCGTTTGGTTCAGATTCAGAGTCAGGTACAGTCACACGATCAGTTGCAGGATCTGTTGCATCTGTGGTAGAAACATCATTCGATTCATCCATCTGAGAAATACCTTGCTTTGATTTGTCTGGACTTCTCTCTTCATTAGGGTGAATATCCACTTCGCCGCAACCACAAAGGGCAAAAACAGTTGCAACTAAAAGCACAAAAATCCTTTGTTTCATAGTCCCTCCATTTGTATTATTTAGTAGAGATTTCAAGTACACTTAATATCCGTTCTCATTAAGGATCGCAACCGGAATCTTTCATTCCTTGAATGTTTGCATTGCATTATCATTTTTGACACTCAGCGGCTCATAAACTGCATCATCGTGAGTCTATCTGTGAAGGAAATTATCGGCGACGCCAACATTTTTCGCAGCAGCAAACTGAGTAGCCGGGATCTGGCGTCTAGGACTACGTGTCACTAAACGTACCCCTAAAGTGCTGCACATTATTATCAAAATCATATACAACAACGTTATTGATTCTTTCATCCGGAAAGCCGTGATTGCTTAACAAACACAGTTCAGTAATTACAATCTTCTGGATTACCCCAGATGCCCCTTTTACTTCAACGGTCAATTCACCGACTCCTCGAGGAATCTCCATCATAAATGGGTCATAATAATAAACGCCTTCTGTAGTAGTAACTTCAATCTGACAGGAGTCAACCCACCCCAGAGAAACATTATGTCCGGTCTCATTAACCGTGGAGAGAAGAATCGTCATCCCATTCAACGACTGGAGGGCATCCTCATACTTGATAACTAAAGATCCTTCTTCAATATTTTGGGCGAAGTATCCTTCAAAGAACTGTACATTGTTGTCTAAATCATATACAACAACGTTATTGATTCTTTCATCCGGAAAGCCGTGATTGCTTAACAAACACAGTTCAGTAATTACAATCTTCTGGATTGCTCCAGATGCCCCTTTTACTTCAACGGTCAATTCGCCGACTCCTCGGGAAATTTCCATCATAAATGGGTCATAATAATACATGCCATCTGTAGTAGTCACTTCGATCTGGCAGGAGTTAACCCATCCCAGAGAAACATTATATCCGGTTTCATTAACTGTAGAGAAAAGAATCGTTATCCCGTTCAATGACTGGGTGGCATCCTCATACTTGATTACTAAGGATCCCTCTTCAACTGTCGTAGGCGAATCGGTATATGCAATTTGGTTCTGAACAAACTCTGGAGGCTGCACATCAGTAACAGGAACATCCGTAGTCTCAGGAGTATCTACCACTGTATCAGAGATCTCTGTATCCAAGGGTTTACCTACAACCTCAGGAAACTCTCGACTTGCTGCACATCCATTGAGAAGCATAACGAGAATTATCAAGAAAATCAGGATTTTTTCCATAAGCATAACCTCCGAAAATTAATCGTGCAATATACAAAAGGCATACAATAGGATCAGTAACTGTAGTCTACAGCGAAATGGCACTCCAGAGAAGATAGGTCGCCGTAAAGCTGTTGTACAGTATCTGCATTGAAGTAGAAGGTCCAAACAATATAGGAACGTGCTTCGATTGCAGCACCCTCCATTTTGCCAAATGCAGCGCTTGCAAGGTTAGTAAAGGTCAGCTCGCCTACCGAAATATTATAAACCGGTTTATCCAATCCATTGATTACAAAACAATCTGCAACCAGCATGTCGCCTTCCCAGCGAACATACTTGGGACGAATGGTCAGAGCATTATCTTCAAAGACGACATTTGAATTATTAATAAAATAATTATTGGGGTCGGTCGCCTCAGTGGGTGTTGATGTTTGCGGGTGCTCGGTATCTGCGGTGGTGGCTTCGGTAGTCTCTGGAATATCAGGCTCCGTACCGAGATCATCTTTGGTCTCAGGAACACCTACCACTGTATCAGTAACTTCACTATCCAGGGGTTTACCTACAACCTCAGGAAGTTCTCGGCTTGCTGCACATCCACTGAGAAGCATAACTAGAATTATCGAGAAGATCAGGGTCGTTTTCATAAGAATAACCTCCGTAAGTTAATCATGTTAATGCTAAAATCGTACTTAGGATCAGTAACTATAGTCTACAGCAAAATACCACTCCAGAGAAGATAAGTCACCATTAACCTGTTGTACAGTATCTTCATTAAAATAGAAGGTCCAAACGATATAGGAACGTGCTTCGATTACAGCACCCTCCATTTCGCCAAATGCAGCGCTTGCAAGGTTAGTAAAGGTTAGCTCGCCTACCGAAATATTATAAACCGGTTTATCCAATCCATTGATTACAAAACAGTCGGCAACCAGCATGTCACCTTCCCAACGAACATACTTGGGTCGAATGGTCAGAGCATTATCTTCAAAGACGACATTTGAGTTATTAATAAAATAATTATTGAGGTCAGTCGCCTCAGTGGGTGTTGATGTTTGTGGGACCTCAGTCTCTGCAGTGGAGGCTTTGGTAGTCTCTGGAATATTAGACTCGATGGTTGGAGTCTCTGCGCTCTCCGGATTCTCGTTCTCAGTGATGGAATCCCCGGCAGTACCCCAGTCAATGGTTTCTTTGATTGACTCTTCTGCAAAAATCTGCGTATCATCTTCAGCGGAAGGTGTTAGAGTAACCAAGGGACTACCGGAGTTTTCAGAAAACTCCGGAGAATGGCGGCATCCACCCAGCAGTAATGTAAGGACGGCCAGAATTACAATCATCTTTTTCATCATTATTTCCTCCCTAGAAATTATGTCGGCGGTTATTGCTTACATATTTATTATAGCATAATAACCAGAACACACAAGAGAGCGAAAATAAATAATTATGTTCCTATTTATTTATATATGCTAAAGAATTTATAAAATATTTGTTCCTATAACAGGAACAAAACACTTTACAAGCAGAATCTATCATGATATAATATCGACAAATAAACAGAAACAGGGTGACAATTCCATGGTTACAGGAAATGAAGACCATAAGCAGCGGGTCAACCTAAGTAACTTCGCTCGTTCGGTAATAGAATTTGATCTGGGTCTCTTTGACCCAGAGGGCAGTGTAAGCGGATTTCTAAACCGCATTATTACCGCATTTTGGGAGTCCGCAGAAGCCTCTGTAGACTTGGCAGCTGAAGAAAGAAAACAGCAGCTGCTGGCAGGAGGTTTTGCACCGGAGATTGTATCAGTCTTGGTAGAAGAGCACCGCACGCTTCTCATTCGGAAACTACAGGAGTACCCATCCGGAGACTCCTTGTCTTTCCGGCTCAACAACCGCAACTTCAAGCTCTTATACGAGGATCGAGCAGAGAGCACCACATACAGTGCACCCAGCAAATATCTCAAGGCTCTCTTTGAGGAGTATGCCCGTCTATCCCCCAGCAAAAGAGAGCAGATTTATTATGCCCCCATCATCAAGCAGCAGCTAGAGCCAGCTATGGCGACAGGAAATCTTCTGGAGGTGCAATTAGGGAGTAAAGGCTTTCTTGTCAAACCTTACGGTATTTTGTCCGATCCCTTTAATTCCCATCTTTACCTGATAGGGCTTTCCTATTCTACCAGCGAGACCCCGGAGAAAGAGACAATCGCATCTTTTCGTATTTCCCGTATCAAACAGGTGAAGAAAAAAAAGCAGCGAGGCAAACTCACCGCAGAAGAACGGCGAACTGTAGAAAAGCATTTGCGTCAGGTTGGAGTGCAGTATTTGTTGGGAAGCAGCGGTCACATCAAGGTTCGGCTCTCTCCTGCAGGTCGTCAGGCATTTCTGCAGCGAAGCTATATGCGCCCCATACCGGAGAAGGTACAGGGCGACATTTACACTTTTAATTGCACGCAAATGCAAATTAAGAACTATTTTATTTCATTCGGAAAGGATGTGGAGATATTAGAGCCGTCAAGTCTGCGCAAGCAATTTGCAGCGGTTTACCGTGAAGCTGCTGCACTCTATGATGAAACTTCCGCAGACTGCAGTGGTTCCGATTAGCGGCACCAAGCCTCTATTTGCAAGTCCGGCAAATAAGCATCTTCGACATAAATCGTCTCTACAGGAAAACGGAAAACCCACTTTTCTTCCTGTCCGGGTGCAATTGAGATCCCGTCGAGTTTCCCAAAGTGTGCATCTGCAATTATCTTATCTTCAGACAACAAGGTAAAACGATAGACATCAACGTCGGTAACAATCTGATCCGTACCGTTAACAACATAGCAAACCGCAACCAATTCCTCATCATCATAATAAACCTGATAGGGCTGTACCGAAATCTCATTGTTAACGAGCTTAGGCACATTGTCGTTTATAAATAAATTACCGACATGCGTAATATTACCTAAAACCAGGGCAATTACAACAGCCAGACTCCCCACTGCCCCAAGAATGGGCAGCCATATGCGAAGCCTCGACTTTTTCCTTATTGTTTTTTTCTCTTCCTGTTCCTTATCAGCCTTCCTCTTTCTAGTCCGATTCTTCCCGTTCGGATTGTATTCTGCAGTTTTCTTTTTGTTAGTCGGTTTCCCATTGGTGTTTCTGGCAGTAGTATTCTCTGTTGCAGAAAGCGCTATGATCTGCTTCGCATAGGAATAGCCTCTATCATCCACCACATCCGAAAAAACCCGAGCCAGCTTATACATATCTCGATAAGCATCTATGTAACCGTAAAGTCGATCAATCCCCTGTCCAGAAAGTTCTTTCTCAATATCCGCTGCCCGGGGGTGGGCCTGAATACCGTTACGAAAATCTTTGATTAGCCGATCCAATAGATTATTTAGCTGCTTCCGCTGCCCTTCAGCAGCATAACTATCCATTTGCGCAAAGAAACTATAGTGAGTCAATACCTGATTCGCCAAGTCCTCACGATACCGTAGGATTTTCAACAAGCCTTGGAAATCCAGATCGCTTACCGATTTCTGCTCTGATCTGGCGATTTGTTTACCAGGTTCATATGTAGCTTCATCAAGGACGAAGTCCAAAAACCATTGACTGCCCTTCCGGTCGGTCATCGCCTGATCGATTCCTTTAGCCACACAAACAGTCAAAAGATTTTTTGCTTTATGCGCAATCAGTTCCCATTTTTCCATACGCCTTACCTCCAGCGTTACACCTAGCAACATATTATCATATTATAGATGCCATTGCAAGCAAAAATGCGATCAAATAGATTTTGTGATGGAATATAATTTACGTTGTATACTATACCACAGAGGTGACAGCATGGTTGAACTGTATCGAAAAGCGAAAAAGGAAGTTCATTATTTCCTTGATCTGAAAGTACCGCTGTATGCGGCGAATACTGCGTTTTATGTAATTTTATCTGTATTTCCCACAATTATGCTTGCCGTAGGTCTTCTCCCCTACATCGGCTTCAGCAAGGAGGATCTTCTCTCTGCGGTCCGTGGGGTTGTACCTACGGTTTTAGAGCCGCTGCTGAGCAGGATCGTCAATGACATGAGTGAAAACAGCAGCCGTGCGCTGATCTCTGTGACCGCTATTGTGGCGATCTGGTCCAGCTCCAGAGGTGTGGGCTGTATCCAGCAGGGCTTCCACTCCATCAGCGGGATCAAGGATCACAGAAACTACTTTGTCAAGCGGCTGCTGTGTATGCTGTATATGATTCTGTTTTTGATCGCGCTGATGCTGACGCTGGTAATCCAGGGCTTCGGTCGGGAGCTGACCGCATTTTTGCAGCAGCAAAGCGTGCCGGTTTTTCGTTTTATCGCGAAGCTTTTGGATTTCCGTGAATTGATCGTTCTGGCCATTTTGACGGTATTCTTTACCCTGATATTCTGTTTTCTCCCCTATGGACGGCACAAGCTGAAACACATGCTCCCCTGCGCTGCGCTGACGGCTTTGGGCTGGCAGCTTTTCACCTATTTTTTCTCCATCTATGCCCGACTATCCGGTTCTTACTCCGTGCTTTACGGCAGCCTTTCCATCATTGCCATCGGTATGCTGTGGCTGTTAATTTGTCTTTGTATTCTCTTTTACGGCTATGCCCTGGGCATTCGTATTTCCCGACGAAAAAAGAGACCGCAGGATTAACCTGCGGTCAGAACGACTTTACTTTCTGTCAAAGGACATGCAGTCGGTGCACTGCTTTGCGGTGGGGTCGGTCTCATGGGTGCCGACGCTGATCTCGTTGAGAGAGCAGTAGTTCTCGCCGTCGCAGTGATACTTGCACTGGGATACGGTGCAGCGGATGCACTTATTGGCATTGCAGTTCATTTTCCTTCCTCCTTTTCCCGTTGTCCCTCTTATTTTGCCCGAAAGAACCGGGACTATGGCAGGAAAGAATTGACAGAATTGAATTTTTCACCTATACTAAAGACAGCCGCTCTGCGTGGATGGAGTTCCGCAGGCTGCTATACATCTTATGCTACGGAGGCTTCTTATGACCAAGGTTTCTCCTTCTATTCTCTCGGCAGATTTTGTCAATCTGGAGCGTGACATCCGTTCCCTGACACCTGCCGGCGCCGATTACGTCCATGTTGACGTGATGGACGGACTCTTTGTACCCAATATCACTATTGGCATTCCCGTTGTGGCTGCCATTCGAAAGATTACGGAGCTTCCTCTGGATGTGCATCTGATGATCGACCGCCCGATACGCTATGTAGATGACTTCTGCAAGGCGGGCAGCGATATTTTGACCATCCATGTAGAGGCAGACACTGAGGAAAACACCCTTGCCGCACTGAAGCGAATTCGCGAAAACGGCGTAAAGGCGGCAATTTCCGTAAAACCCAAAACACCTGCCGAGGCAGTGCTGCCCTACCTCCCCTACTGCGATCTGATTCTGGTCATGACCGTAGAGCCCGGCTTTGGAGGACAATCCTTCATGGAGGATATGATGCCCAAGCTGAAGCAGATCCGCAGCTATATCGATGCGCAAAATCCCAATTGTGAGCTGGAGGTTGACGGCGGTATCAATGAAAAAACCGCTCTGGTTTGCAGAGAAAACGGCGCAAATGTCTTAGTAGCCGGAAGCGCCTATTTCAAGGCACCCGATCCTGCCGCCTTTGTAAAAAAAGTTAAGAAATAAGCACAGAGGGAAGGTTTGACCTTCCCTCTGATTTTTATAGTGTATATGCTGTATCCGTGGCAAAGAACCACAGGATCCGTTCCTTGACAGGCATTGAGAAAATCCTGCTCAGCGCACGGCTGTAGGCGTCCAGCTGGCCACGGTAGAATTCCGCACGGAGGGCTTCCCTGCCCGGATCAATGCGGTCGGACTTGAAATCCAGAACCACCAGACCGTCTTCCTCGATGATACAACAATCCGTCACGCCCTGGAGCAGGATCTTCTCCCCTGCCAGAGCCGGATCGTAGTAGGAGGCATCCTCCAAAAGGGAGAATTTGAATTCACGGATCAGTTTCTTTGCACTGCGCATCCGTCTGAACAAATCGGATTGGAAGAAACGGTACAGCTTTTCCACGGAGATTGCCCGGAACTGCTCATAGTCCAGGAAGCGGTTCTTCACCAGACGATCCAACTCCAGGCGCAGCCCTTCACGGGTATCACAGAGATCATAATTCAAATACTGCATCGCCAGGTGGATGGCCGTGCCACGCTCGGCTCCGCTCAGAGCACGTTTCCCGCCCTTTTCAAAACCGGGGCTGCGAAGATGGATCTCCGGCCTTTCACTTTCTTCTGTCCCCTTCTTCATCTGGGTAGCTGTCAGCTTCGCCGGTGTCCGGGTTGCAGGCTCCATGGCGTAGGGCTTTACCAGATAGGCAGGTGCTCCGGGCAGATCCTCCCGTTCTTCCCAATCTTTCAACACCGTCTCCTGGGGAATAAAGGCATCTCCCATATGAGTACGAACCAGCCATGGATACTTGGAAACCACGGAAACACCGGGATTCTCGCCCAAAGCAAACAGTTCCCCGGACTCTGTTCTGGTCAGTGCCGTCAGAATGACCCAGTCCCCCATGGATTTGGCCGACTCAGACACACCCGGCACCAGAGGTACCGATACGACCTCCATCAGATCCAAAATACGTTTCCGCATACCGGCTGAACAGCCGCTCATAACCATTCTGGAACGGGCGCGGGTCATGGCAACATAAAGGATCCGCATTTCCTCGGAAATAGATTCCGTGCGAATTCGCTGTGCCAGCGCCTGCTTGGGCATGGAAGGATAGCTGATTCCCAGAGATTTATCGTAAGAATTACAGGCAACACCCAGATCACGATCGGTGATTACCGCAGCCTGAAGCTCCTTCAGCTTAAAGCTGCCACAGAGATCTGCCAGAAAGACCACGGGAAATTCCAGACCCTTGGAGGAGTGAACCGACATGATCCGCACCGTGGTCTCATTGGTGACGGTGTCATTGGCAGGAGGCATTTTTTTCGCCTGCTCCAAATAAGTCAGGAAGCCGGACAAGCCAAAGCGGTTGCCGCTCTCATAGGCATCCACGACCTCATAAAACTTCTCGATATTCCGTAGCCTCTGGTGTCCGTTGGGCATGGCACCGAAGATACAGCGCAAATTCAGCAGCAGGTTGATCTCATCCAGCAGGACACGGATCTTAACCTCCTGAGAAATATCACGAAGTCTGGACAGCTGATCCAGGAACGGCGCAGCCTCTTCGGAACCGCAGAGCAAATCATAGATTTCCCCTTTTCGATCCTCTGCCCGAAGCTTTGCCAGGGTACCCGTAGAAAAGCGGAACAAGGGCGAGAGCAGAACCGTAAGCAAGGGAATATCCTGCCGGGGATTATCAATGATCTGCAGCAGTGCGGTGAGAATGCAGATCTCTTCCGTCTCGTAGATGTTGTTGTGAGCACAGACCGACTGGATATGATGCCGACGAAGGGCATCCATATAGTGATCTGCCTTCCCCTTCATGGTACGCAAAAGGATTACAATATCTCCGGGACGAACCGGCCGAATGCTGCCATCGCTGTCAGAGATCAGTTCCCTGTTCAGGAGCATCTGAGAGATACGCTGTGCCACGAATTCCGCTTCAATGGCATTTTTCCCGTAGGCAGAGAGTTCAGCGCTGTCGATACAGTGCAGCTCTACGGGAGGCGAGCCCAGATTTACGGGCTTCTGATTCGGCCGCAGTGCCTCGGCATCGGAGTAGTCCAGACCCCCCATGCGCTGAGACATGGTCAGGCGGAACACGCTGTTTGCCGCCTCCAGAATTGCCGGATGAGAGCGGAAATTGTCAGAAAGGAGGATCTTTCTGGGTTCTCCCGGCCTTGCCTTGGTATAGTCCGGATAGGAGAGATACTTATCCAGGAAAATGGAGGGCTCTGCCATGCGGAAGCGGTAAATGGACTGCTTGATATCGCCGACGAAAAACAGATTGTTTCCCTCACGGCTGATGGCATTAAAAATAGCATCCTGCACCGCATTGGTGTCCTGATATTCGTCCACCATGATCTCCGCATATCGTTGGGAGATCTCCCTTGCCGCTCTGGTTGGGGTATTGCCACCACCGTAAAGCAAGCGCAGTGTCTCATGCTCCAGGTCATTATAGTCCATCATATGGCGGCGGCGCTTTTCCTCGGAAAACAGCTGCGTAAAGCGTTCTGTCAGACGAAGAAGCCCGGACAGGGCAACGCCGTTGTTCTCCATATCCCGGAGAATCTGCTCAGAAGTCATGGAAAAAACAGCCATTTTGTCACTTAGCAGTTTCTTCAGAATATCCCGTTTTTTCCGTATGGCCTCTCTGACCTCTTTCGGAGCGCTACAGCGCTTGCCGGAAGCTTTTTCAAATGTGGCATCGGCCGTCCGAAGCTCTTCCCAGCTGCGCAGCGCAGAGAGCCGCAGCAACAAGTGGGCATCATTGTGCAAAAGGGGAACATAGGGCTCTACCCCCTGTTCTTCTGCCTGTGCTGCAAGGCGCTGGAATTGATATGCCGCACCCTTTGCCCAGTAGCAGAATTCAGACACCAGGAATTTACCCCAGAGGGTCTCTTCCGCATCACCCTCCGGCCTTTGCAGGCTGCGTTTGAGTTCATTGGCACGCTCTTTGGGATTCGGGTAACAGAGCAGGTTCTCCTGAATCTTAAAGATCAGCTTCTCCAGAAGGGCATCGTCCCGACCATGCCCCAGGCTGTTCAGTGCAGCCCGGATCTCAGGGTCGGATAATCCCTCCCCATATGCCTCGTCCAGGCAGAGTGTCATGGTTTTTTCCATAACAGTCTGCTTTTCCTGTTCATCGCAAATACGAAAATCCGCAGGAATATCCAGGGTATGGGCATAATCCTTCAGAAGGGTCTTGCAGAAGCCGTGAACCGTGGAGATCTGGGCAAGATAAACCCGACTCATCTGGTTCTGCAAATGGCGGTCGGAAGGGTCTTGGGCAAGGGCCTTGCTGAGCTGGGCAATGAGCTTTTCCCGCAGCTCCGAAGCTGCTGCCTTTGTAAAGGTGATCATCAGGAAGTCATCCACATTATGGCCTTCCTGCTGTACCTTCTTCATCACACGATCCAGCAAGACCTTGGTTTTTCCGGAACCCGCCGCAGCGGAAACAAGGATCGTACCGCCACGGTCATCCACAACGGCCTGCTGTTCATTTGTTAATTTGATTTCAGCCATTTTCCCCGTCCTCCTGCTCCAGCCGTTCCCAGAATTCCTTCAAATCCTTTACTTTTTGCAATTCACGGACATTGACACGGTCACGGCAGATATCGCTGTAGATGCACCAGTTGCAGGGAGATGATCCGCCGTGGTCATAGGGATTGGGGCTGATATCGCCGCTGTAAAGCTGATCCCCTAACTCTGCCAGCTTTCGGAACACAAATTCTCCCAGTTTCGCCAGTTCTTCGCCTGAGGCAAGATCTCCGGTTTTTTCTCCGGTTTTTTTCTTTTTATAGGGCAAATAAACGGGATTGCTCTCTTCCGGGCAGGGCTCCATGGCCTGTAGCACAGGGTCAGAATTCAGCAGAAGTCCGCTGCGCTTTTTGCCGTTGAGCTGCTTACGATGTGCCTCGGTGAGATTTCCTGCACTTTTCACAGTAACGGTCTCCGATCGGGCCGGGAAATAGAGCACTCCGGCAGGTATCAGGGGATGCCCGGCTAAAACAGAGCCTTCCTTTTCAAGGGCGAACAGGTAGATCAGCATCTGCAAACCGAGGCCGTAGAAAATTTTGGTGTAATCCAGGGATTTTTTGCCGGTTTTATAGTCCACAATACGGACGTAGAGTTTTCCGTCATGCTCCCAGATGTCCGCACGGTCCACATAGCCCTCGATGGCAGCCGTCATTTTTTCGCCTACAATGCGGATCTCCGGAAGATCGGCTCCTTTTGCAAAGTGCAGCTCGAACCACTCCGGTGTGAATTTGCTGTTGGAAAGCTCCCGGTACAGATCCTGTACCACCTCTTCCACTTCCATAAAGTTCCGACGGAACAGATACTCCGCACGTTCCGATTTCCACAGATCCTTCAGCTCATTACGGGTATATTCCTCCATGTGCCTTGAGGCCATCTCCATGGTCTGCGCCAAAGTGACCGCCGCAAAGCCGCCCAGAGCTTTCACCTCCCGGGCGGTGTGCTCCAGCACGTAATGGACAAAAGTGCCGTAAAGGGACGCATCCATGGATACGCTCTTACGTTCCTTTGCTTTCAAACCGTAAGTCAGGAAATACTGCATATTGCAGGATGCAAGGGTATCCAGTTTGGAAGAGGAAAGGCGCAAGGTTCTGCCGTAAAGCGCTTGCACCGCCTCAGGCTCCAGGTTTTCGGGCATATACGCTCCGCCGGAGAGCAGCTCCTGCATAGTATCCGCCACCTCGGGAGCGAAGTCACGGCAGATGCCGTTGGATACCAGATATTCCAGATGATCCCGATGGCTGCGGCGTACAAGCTCCAGATCATCGGAGTAGCAGGGACTACCCGGGAACATATCCCTGGCACGGCGGTAATAATAGGACGCTCTGCCGTCGGTGGCTCCTAAATAGATGGCGCAATCAGGGGCGTTCAGTACACTGTCGATGGCACAAAGCTCCCGTTCCAATCTGCCGGTGGCAGAGGGAGATACACCGATCCCCTGCTCCAGCAGTTCTCTTCTCTCCTGATCGGTCAGGAGGCTGTTGCGCTCGGTGGTTCTGGGGAAACAGCCCTCATTGGTGCTGAGCAGGAACAGATAGCGGCAATCGCTGCGGCGCATGGAGGAGATACTTCCCACGATCACGCAGTCCAGCCCCGCCGGAATGGTTCCCACAGAGCAGCGGCTCAGAGCCGTACGGAAGATCCCCAAATAATCTTCATTGCTGCGCACTGTGCTGCCCAGCACACCGTAGATCTGCTCCAAAAGCTCTTTGATAATATCGTATAGCTGCACATATTCCTGTGAGCGGCGCAATTCGCCCCGGTCAAAGCACTCCTGTGCCAGCTTTTCCAGGCGCTCCCGGATGCCGATCTCCTCCATAAAGCCATAGAACGCCTTGGTCATCTGGCCTGTATTGGCCGCGGCTCTGAAGTTACGGCTCAGGCGAAGCAGCGGCTCAATGGCAATGCGGCGGTCTTCCAATAATTGAGAAAGCTCGGCATCGGAGGTCTCGTCCTGCTTCTCGTTCAGACCGTGGGGATGCATGGTCCACTCCTCCCGGAAGCCCCTACCGGAGATATCCCACAGGCGGATATAATTCTCCAGACAGTCGCTGCGTTCCCGATCCAGAGGAGAAAATGCGGATTTTATGTAGGAAAGCACCTGCTCCTGCTCCATGCCGCCCGTGGCTGCCTCCAATGCGGAGAGCAGCATTTGCACCAACGGCTGTTTTAAAACATTGGTGTTTCCCGCAAAATAAGCGGGTATCTCCGCACGGCGGAGCACCGTTTCCAAAATGGGACGTTCTTTATCATAGTCGGCACAGGCAATGTGGATATCACGGAGTCTGACCCCTTCAGAAGTCAGGCGAAGGATCTGCCCTGCCGCAATACGACATTGACGAAGGATATCCGGAGCCAGAAGGAATGAGACATTCTCAATATCATGATCAGCGGAGTAAGGTATGAGCTTTCCGAAAAACAGGTTTCTGCGCAGGTAGGACAGAGCGTCCTTACGATCTGTCTGCGTCTTATGCAGTTCGCAGGAAACGCCCCGGCGGTTACACAGGGAGAGCAGCTGTTTTGCCGTATGTCTGGCAGTGTCAAACTGCTGCTCCGTACCCATAAGATCATCACAGGTGAGATAGACGTGAACCTCGTCCGCTTTCAGCAGGATCTCCGTCAGGATCTCCAGCTGCACACCGGTAAAATCAGAAAAGCCGTCCAGGTAAAAACGCTTTCCCACGGGATAGTCGCTGATCTCCATGGTCTCTGCAAGCTGATTGAGCAAGCCCTTGGGATTCATGCCGCAGGTATGGCACACAGCATCAAAGCTCTCCATCAGAAGGGCGAATTCCTCCATTTTCTGTCCCAAAATGCCTTCAAGCTCAGAAGATGCCCTTCTCAGGGAATCGGGCGTAACACAGTAGCTTCGGAATTCATCCAGCATATAAAGCAGCTGCATCAAAAATTCCGGCTTCTCCGCAGAATTCCCATAGATCTTCAGCCTGGAGCGTACCTGCTCCACCGCCAGTGCCATCATCAGGAGCTGTCCCGGCGCACCGGCACGAAGCTCTGCGATGCCGCCCTCCCGTGAGAAAACCTCCCCCGCCAGGCGGGTAAAATCCAGCACCTGTGCCATTAAGCTGGCGCAATCTCCCGCACTTCGGCAGAAAGCCTCCTGCACAGAATGGGAAAACTGCTCCGGCACCAGCAGGATCTGTTCCTCCACACCGGAGAGATAGTTCTGATGAATCAACTGAAAAGCGCTCTTTGTATTCTGTTTTCTGTCTACGCAAAACCATAAATGAAGCATTGAATTCACCTCTCATCTATCATATCACAGATCAGAGGATTTTCCAATCACGAAAATAGATCTGTCAGCTTTCTCAGCCACTCCAGGGTTTTGAAACGGAGAATATAGCCCTCCTCCCCCTGTACCAGCAGATCCTTCTCCTCCCGGGAGTAGCCGCCTACCTGTGCCGCATCCTCAAATTCCTCGCTGCCCGCCGCGGTACACAGGGAGGGAAATACCACACACCACCAGTTTTTCCCCTCTGCCGCACCGATTCGTACGCAAAGGGCAGGATAGTCCCCGGCGGGCATGGTGAAGGTATCGTAATACCGGGTGTCAAAATTTTCCACCTCCAGGCTCACCGCAACGGAGTCCTGACTGCCCTGTTTCCGGAGGACAGCCTCCGCTGCCCGATGTAATCGGGGCAGCCCCTCTGTCAGACATGCCTTTGCGCCCTTTGCATCAACACAGCCCTCTGTTAAGGTCATGGCTTCCGAGAGCACAGCATCCCGAACCAGCAGCTTCAGCGCCTGATCCTCTTCGCTGTCGGAATTGGCGATCACGTGCAGACGTACGGTTTTCTCAGCCAGTTGCCGCTGCAGCAGCACGCTTTCACCGACATAAAGAATTACGGCAGCGCCAAACACCAGCGCCAGCCAAAGACATACTCGTTTTAACATAAAAAAACACCGTCCATATGTAAGAATTACTTACAGTATGGACGGTATTTCCGATTTTTATACAGTTTTTCCCATAAACACGGCAGGATAGTTTTCTTTCAGCATAGTGCAGGCGACCATGGCATATTCGAAGGAGTCGAAAATGCCGTAGACCGCAGAGCCGCTGCCGGTCATGAGAGTGCCGTATGCGCCGTAGGTCATCATCACAGACTTGATATAGTTCAGCTCCGGATGCTCCGGGAGAACCGCCTGCTCAAAGACGTTGCAGAGGTTCTTGCCGATCTGCTCCATGTCGCCCCGCTGCAGTGCCGCACGCATGGCGGTCTGATTGGGACGCTTAGCGATGGTGATCTCGTCCAGCTTCGCAAAAAGCTCCGGGGTGGAGAAGCTGAGATCAGGCTTGCAGATCACATAGAACATCTCCGGCACGTCGGTCAGGGCGGTAAGACGTTCTCCCCTGCCCTGTGCCAGCGCTGTTCCGCAGAGGACACAGAAGGGCACGTCA